>JBILYJ010000370.1:0-5530 GCA_044377795.1 Reyranella sp.
CAGCAGCCGTTCGAGGATCGTGCGGGCGCCGTCGGTCTTGAGGTCGAGCGCCAGCGAGCGCTTGTGGCGGCCGTCGAGCTGCCACGGGAAGTTCCGGTCGCTCTGCGGGTAGCTGGCGTTTCGGAAGCTGTTGCGATGCGGGTCGCCGTCGACCGGCGGCTCGATCTTGATGACGTCGGCACCGAAGTCGCCCAGCGCCGCCGCGGCGGCGGGTGCGGCGATGAAGGAGCTGATGTCGAGGACGGTGAGCCCGGCCAGCGGCAGCGGTTCGTCCGGCGTCATCGAAGCGCACCGCTCGCCTTGAGGGCCGCCACTTCCTGCGCACTCATGCCAACTTCGCGCAGCAGCTGCTCGCTGTGCTCGCCGAGTTCCGGCGCGGGATGCGCGATGCGCTGGCTGGCGAAGCCGAGGCGAATCGGATCGGCCAGGGTGCGCGGCATGTCGGGGATCGCCGTGTCGACCACGGCCCCGCAGGCCACCGCCTGCGGATCGTCGGGCACGTCCTGCGGGCGGCTGATGACACCGAAGGTGACGCTGTTAGCCGCCAGCGCCTCGCGCCAATGCTCGTAGGGCTGCGTGGCGAAGGTGTCGCTGAGGATGCCGGCAAGTTCGCCGGCTCTGAGGCGACGCTCGGGCTCGGTGGCGAATCGCGGATCGTCGATCAGGGAGTCCAGCCCCATCGCCCGGCAGAGCGGCGCCCACAGCTTGTCGGCACGCACGATGGTGAGCTGCAGCCAGCGGTCGTCGGCTGTGCGGTAGATGTTGCCCAGTGCCGACCGTGGCCGGTCGGGCGGCGGCCGGTGCGGCAGGAAGGCGCCGACGAGGGCTGCCTGGGCGATCACGCCGCACGACCACAGGCCGTTGCCGAGCAGCGACGTGCCGACCCACGACCCTTCGCCGGTCTTCATGCGGTGGATGAGCGCCATGAGGATGGACGAGACGAGCGCCATCGCCGTGGCGCGATCGCCCTGCGCGGGTCCGGGGACGCCCGGCGGCCCGCCTTCGTAGCGCTGTGCATCGAGCAGGCCCGATCGGGCGAAGTAGGCGGTGGCGTCGAAGCCGGGCCGGTCGCGATCGGGGCCGCTTTCGCCGTAGCCGGTGAGGGACGCGTAGATCAGCTTCGGGTTGACCGCCTTCACGTCGTCGTAGGCGAGCTTCAGCTTGTCGCGCACCGGCGGCGGGAAGTTGCAGATCAGGATGTCGGAGACCGCGATCAGGCGGTCGAGGGCCGCGCGGGCATCCGCCTGCTTGAGGTCGAGCACGATGGAGCGCTTGTTGCGCGAATCCATCTGCCAGGGATAGTTGACCTCGCTTTTCGGATAGTTCGACGAATCGTGCATGATCCGGCGGTTGGGATCGCCGTCCGGTCCTTCGACCTTGATGACGTCGGCGCCCCAGTCGCCCAGCACGACGGCCGCGGCCGGTGCGGCGATGAACGAGCTGATGTCCAATACGCGCAATCCCGCCAGCGGCAGGGCAGTCTCGGTCATGGATTCTCCCTTTCGCGGTCGATATGGGCGCGACGCTCTGGTCTCCGTCAACACCGCTCGCTAATTTGATTTCGGCACGCGGTGTGCTTGCCGGAAATTGAGAATGGGAACCCGATCTTGGCCAAGAAGCGCAAACCGAATTTCCTGATCGTGCTGATCGACGACCTCCGGTTCGACGAGCTGGGGATCTGCGGTCATCCCTACATGAAGACGCCGCACATCGACCGGATCGGCCATGAAGGCGCGATGTTCACCTCGGCGTTCCACACCACGCCGCTCTGCTCGCCCAACCGCGCCTCGATCCTGACCGGCCAGTATGCCAGCCGCCACGGCATCATCGACAACGTGGCGCGCGACGCCCACAGCCATCGCCTGCCGAACTACCACGTCATCCTGCAGCGCCTGGGCTACGAAACCGCCCATATCGGCAAGTGGCACATGGGCAATTCCGGCGGTCCGCGGCCGGGCTACGACAAGTGGGTGAGCTTTCCGGGCCATGGCTCGATCATCGATCCGGTGCTGAACATCGACGGCAAGGAGAAGAAGTACGAAGGCTACATCACCGACCTGCTGAACGGTCACGCCGTCGACTTCCTGAAGAAGAAGCGCGACAAGCCCTTCGCGCTGTTCTTCGCGCACAAGGCCGTGCATCCCGACGCCTTCCAGGCGGCTGACGGCACGATCGACTTCACCGACGGCGGCTACCGTCCCGCGCCGCGGCATGCCGACCTCTACAAGGGCGAGCACTTTCCGCGCCGGCCCAATGCGCTCCCGGCGGCCGATGTGGTGAAGGACAAGCCGGCCTGGACGGAAGCCCATGCGCTCCGGGTCAACGACGCTTCGCGCAAGGTCCTGGATGGAATCCTCGCCGGGACGGACGAGGAAATCCGCCTGCGCGCCGCCATGATGGCCTCAGTCGACGAGGGGATGGGTGACATCCTCAAGCTGCTCGAGGAGAACGGCGAACTCGACAATACCTTCATCCTGTTCTTCGGTGACAACGGCTACTTCTTCGGCGAGCACGGGCTCGGTCCGGAGCGGCGCTTCGCCTACGAGGAAGGCATCAAGTCGCCGTTCCTCATCCGCTACCCCGCCTGGTTCAAGCCGGGCACGGTGAACGACGAGCTGGTCCTCGCGCTCGACATCGCGCCGACGCTCGTCGATCTGGCGGGCGGCAAGACGGCCGACTTCAAGACGATGCAGGGAACGTCGCTCAAGCCGCTCGCCAAAGGGGCGAAGCCCAAGGGCTGGCGGACCTCGTTCATGTGCGAATACTTCAGCGAGAACGCCATGCCGTGGCTCGTGGGCATGAGCTACAAGGCGATCCGCACCAAGCGTCACAAGTACATCCACTGGACGCAGAAATCGCTCGACGGCGTCGCGTGCGACGAACTCTACGATCTCAAGAGCGATCCCTACGAAA
Source organism: Reyranella sp. (assembly GCA_044377795.1). Classification (GTDB taxonomy): domain Bacteria; phylum Pseudomonadota; class Alphaproteobacteria; order Reyranellales; family Reyranellaceae; genus Reyranella. The sequence continues at coordinate 2,914 of JBILYJ010000370.1, forward strand.
TGAAAAACCTGATCGGCAAGCGATCGGAGAAGGGGCTGGTCGCGCGCCTGCGCAAGCAGCTCTCTGCCCTGGTCGCGAAGTCGGTCGGCCTCTAGGAGACTGAAAGCCATGGTCCTGACGAAGAGAAGCCTCCTGGCGGCCGGACTGGCCGTCGTCTCGACGAGGAGTATGGCGCAGGCCTGGCCGACCAAGCCGATCCGCATGATCGTGCCGCTGGCGCCCGGCGCCACGGCCGATATCGTCGCGCGCGTCTTCGCCGAGGAGTTGGGCAAGTCGCTGGGACAGACCATCGTGGTCGACAACAAGACCGGCGCCGGCGGGACGATCGCCACCGCGGAGCTGGCTCGCGCCCCGGCCGACGGCTACACGATGGGCTTGGTCTCGCAGGGCACGATGGTGTTCAACATCGGCCTCTATAAGACTACGGGCTACGATCCGCTGAAGGACCTCGCGATGGTCGCGGTGACCGGCGGGGTCTCCAACGTCCTGATCGCTTCACCCGACAATCCGGCCAGAACCGTGGCCGACCTGTTGGCGCAGGCCCGCGCCAAGCCTGGCGAGCTCACCTACTCGTCGGGCGGCGTCGGCACCAGCCACCACATGTCCGGCGTGCTGCTGGAGTTGCGGACCGGCGTGAAGCTGCAGCACGTGCCCTATCGCGCGACGCCGGCCGGCATCCAGGCCGTCGCCAACGGCGAGGTGGCGATGGGCCTCTTCAACACGCCGACGGTCATCGGCCTGATCAAGGGCGGCAAGCTCAAGGCACTGGCCGTAACCAGCGAGTCGCGCTCCAACCTCCTGCCCGACGCACCGACAATGATCGAGGCAGGGGTCAAGGAATACGTCGTGAACACCTGGATGGGCTTCGCCGTCCCGGCCGGCGTGCCCGAGCCGGTGATCACGCGTCTCAACGCCGAGATCAACCGCATCGGCCAGTTGCCGCAGGTGCGCGAGAAGATGATGGGACAGGGTATCGAGATGCTGCCGCCGGGCTCGCCGGCAGCGGCGCAGAAGCTGGTCCGCGACGACCTCGCTCTGTGGCTCCCCATCATCAAGGCCTCGGGCGCGACGGCCGAGTAGCAGGCCGCGCGGGCCGTATCCTTGCCAAAGCAGGGCCTTGCGCGTATCTCCCCCTGTCATTCAATCAGGGGTGCGCGCACGCAAGGCGCATATAGTCATGGGCTACAGAGTCGCCGTCGTCGGCGCGACCGGAAACGTCGGTCGCGAAATGTTGCAGATCCTGGCCGAGAGGAACTTCCCGGCCGATGACGTCGTCGCGCTGGCCTCGTCCCGTTCGGTGGGCCTGAAGGCGTCGTTCGGCGACAGATCGATCCTGAAGGTCCAGGACCTCGCCAAGTTCGACTTCAAGGGCATCGACATCGTTCTCAGCTCGCCGGGCGCCAAGGTGTCGGCCGAGCACAGCCCGCGCGCCGCCAAGGCCGGCGCCATCGTGATCGACAACACCTCCTACTGGCGTATGGATCCGGACGTGCCGCTGGTCGTGCCGGAGGTCAATCCGCAGGCGATCGCCGGCTACAAGGGCCGCGGCATCATCGCCAACCCGAACTGCTCGACCATCCAGATGGTCGTCGCGTTGAAGCCGATCCACGACGCCGCCGGCATCAAGCGTGTCGTCGTCTCGACCTATCAGTCGACGTCCGGCGCCGGCAAGGAAGCGATGGACGAGCTGGTCAGCCAGACCAAGAGCTTCTTCGTCAACCAGACGCTCGACCCGGTGAAGTTCACCAAGAACATCGCCTTCAACGTCATTCCCCAGATCGACGTCTTCATGGATGACGGCTCGACCAAGGAAGAATGGAAGATGGTGGTCGAGACCAAGAAGATCCTCGACCCCAAGATCAAGGTCCACGCGACCTGCGTGCGCGTGCCGACCTTCGTCGGTCACGCCGAGGCGGTGAACCTCGAACTCGAGCGGCCGCTCGACGATCACGAGGCGCGACGCATCCTCGCGGCGGCGCCCGGCGTCCTGGTGGTCGACCAGCGCGAGCCCGGTGGCTACGTGACTCCGAAGGAGGTCACCGGCCAGGACGGCGTGTTCGTGAGCCGCATCCGCTCCGATCCCACGGTCGAGAATGGCCTGGCGATGTGGGTCGTCAGCGACAATCTGCGCAAGGGCGCGGCGCTGAACGCCGTCCAGATCGCCGAAGAACTGATCAAGGGCTACATCTGATTTCAGCCCGTCGTCTCGACCGAAGCGAGCGTCAGCGAGCGGAGTGGAGAGACCTTTTATCTGCGATTCGCCGGCTTTTGGGTGAGAGAAGGTCTCTCCGCTCCGCCCCTTCGGTGCTCCGGTCGAGACGACGGATAACAAGGCAAGAATTGATCGGCGTGGACCGCGGTCCGCGCCATTTTCGTTTGAGGGCGGATGCTTGTGAGGGGGCGCTGAGGTAGACTGCGAGCGTGAACGACTCGCCCCACATTCATCCGACGAAGCGGGAATCCGCGGCCGCCGGCGCGCCGACGCCGTTGTTCGGCAGCGCGGCCGACAGCTTCGTCCAGCAACTGCGCCTGGCGTCGCAGGCGCATCGTGCGGGGCGCCTCGACGAGGCGATCTCCTCCTACCTGCGGCTGCTGGCGGTTCGTCCCGATCACGCCG
>JBILYJ010000371.1:0-5518 GCA_044377795.1 Reyranella sp.
TCCGAAGCTGTTCAATCTCTATCTGGATCCGAAAGAGCAGCACAACTACCTGACGCGCAAGCTCGCCTACGTCGAGGCCTTCCAGCTCGGCATGCGCGGGCACCTTGGCACCTTCAAGAAGTTCCCGGCCAAGAAGGTCATGGGCATCAATGTAGCGGACAAGCGCGAATAGCCGCTTGCCGGATCGATGAACTGGAGCGCCATCACCACGGCACCGGATCGCCGCGGTGATCGAAGAAGCCACCGCTGCTGCCCGGCGGAAGGCGATCGATCACGTCGAGCAGACGCCCGGCCGCCTGCTCCGGCGTCTGCACGTCGAGACCTGCCTTCACGAAGGGCGACGAGAGCGATGTTGCCACCGTCCCGGGATGCAGTGCCACGCAAAAGGCAGCCGGCTGGCGGCGGCCAAGCTCGATGGCAGCCGTGCGCACGAACTGATTGAGCGCCGCCTTCGAGGCGCGGTAGCTGTACCACCCGCCCAGCCGGTTATCGCCGATGCTGCCGACCCTCGCCGACAGCGTGGCGAACACCGACCGCCCCTGACGTGGCAGCAACGGCAGGAAATGCTTCATCAGCAGGGCGGGGCCGATGGCATTCACGGCGAAGGCCCTGGCCATCTGCACCGCATCGAGATCGCGCCAGCTCTTTTCGGGTGAGAGACCGTCGCCGTGGAGGATTCCACTGGCATCGATAACCAGGCGCACATCCGCCCCGAGCGCTTCCACATGGCGGGCGGCAGCGGCAACGCTCGCCTCGTCTGTCAGGTCGAGGGGCGGCGAGCTTCTTCGCCCCAATCCCAGCACCGCGCTGAAGCGGGATTGCGCCGAGAGGCGCCCGAGGAACGCGCTGCCGATACCTCCCGACGAGCCGATAACGATGGCGATGCCTCCCGCGGGGAGCGCATCGCCATCGGCATTCCCGGAGCCAGTTTTCATGTCCTGCACGCGGCCGCTCTTTCGTCGCGCGTAACGAGGCGCGGCGTCACTGCCTTCCCGCTCTTACCGGCGCTGGTGCAGCGTCGGCTGTAAGCGTCGACGACGTGCCTGCCCAGCGGGCTGATCGGCGGATTGAAGCGGAGCCTCGTCCCCAGGCGCTCCTCAACGAGGTCCAGCATCCGTCCGGCGTAGCCCTGACGCCGGAACGGCGAACTGACGAACAGATACTCGATCTCTCCGGAACAGTCGTAGCGGCAGTAGGCAACCGTCGTATTCGCATTCGTGATCGTGATGATGCCGTCGGCATCATGGACGCGGTCTTCCAACCTCAATGTCCTCCCGGGGGGGCCGGATCTAGCCGCCCCAGACATCGTCATAGCGGGCGGTGCCGTCCTTCAGGGGAAAATGACGGTAGGTGCGATAGGCGGAAGTCATCGAAGCTTGCCGGAAGACGAGACCCGTGATGATGACGCCGGCCGCGACGAGGACATGGAACACGATGAGTTCGCCGTACCAGATCCATGCCCCCGCGCTCATGCAGAAGATGTTGGTCCACATGACGCTGAGGAAAAGCATGAGCTGGAATCGCTGAGCCGCCGGCAGCGTTCGAAGCGGGCTAACGCTGGAGTCCATGACGGTGCGATAAAGAGAACTCATGTTTTTATCCTTGTGAACACTGGAACCAATACGCGTCGGGAGCTGCGGCGGATCATGCGTGCGACATGGCGGCTCCTGGACACTGGCCAACTTCCTCTGCGTGCTCGTCCTTGTTTCTGCATTTGCAACTCTTTGATCCTGTTCGCCGGAGTGCTCTCGATGGGGCGGGATGAAGCCGACGCGACGGCCGGCGCAAGCCGCAGCAACCGCCTGACGGCGTGGCGCGTCCGGCTGCAGTTGATCACCGTCCTGCTGATACCGCTTTGGTATCTGGCCAGCCGCGCCTGAGGCAAAGCTCAGGCCGCGCCCGCTGTGCGGATAACACTCAGGCTCAGCCAGCCCCCCCGAGCGTGTGGGTATCTAGTTGCGGCCCTCGATCAGGCCGCGGCAGACGACCTGGGCCTGGATCTCGGCGGCGCCCTCGAAGATGTTGAGGATGCGGGCGTCGCAGAGGACGCGGCTGACGGGATACTCCATGGCGTAGCCGTTGCCGCCGTGGATCTGGAGCGCATTGTCGGCATTGCTCCAGGCGACACGCGCCGCCAGCAGTTTGGCCATGCCCGCCTCGATGTCGCAGCGACGGTCGGAGTCCTTCTCGCGCGCGGCGAAGTAGGTGAGCTGGCGGGCGATCATGGTCTCGACCGCCATCCAGGCGATCTTTCCGGCGACGCGCGGGAAGGCGTAGAGCGGCTTGGCGAACTGGATGCGGTCCTTGGCATAGCGCAGGCCCAGTTCGAGCGCGTTCTGGGCCACGCCGACGGCGCGGGCGGCAGTCTGGATGCGCGCGCTCTCGAAGGTCGCCATGAGCTGCTTGAAGCCCTGCCCTTCCTTCTCGCCCAGCAGGTTGGCGGCCGGCACCTGGAAGCCGTCGAAGCCGATCTCGTATTCCTTCATGCCGCGATAGCCCAGCACCCTGATCTCGCCGCCGCTCATGCCCTTGGCGGGGAACGGATCGGCGTCGGTGCCGCGCGGCTTCTCGGCGAGGAACATCGACAGGCCCTGATAGCCGGGCTTGGAGGCATCGCTGCGCGCCAGCAGGGTCATGATGTCAGCGCGCGCGGCGTGGGTGATCCAGGTCTTGTTGCCGTTGATCGTGTACGTGTCGCCGTCGAGCACGGCGCGCGTGCGCAGGCTCGCCAGGTCCGAACCGGTATTGGGCTCGGTGAAGACCGCCGTCGGCAGCAACTCGCCCGAGGCGATGCGCGACAGGTACTTCTGCTTCTGCGCCTCAGTGCCGCCCGCGCGAATCAGCTCGGCCGCGATCTCGGAACGCGTGCCCAGCGAGCCGACGCCGATATAGCCGCGCGACAGTTCCTCGGTGACGACGCACATGGCGAGCTTGCCCATGCCCAGCCCGCCCCACTCCTCGGGGACGGTGAGGCCGAAGACGCCGAGATCGGCCATCTGCTGTACCACCGGCATCGGAATCAGTTCGTCGCGCAGGTGCCAGCCATGCGCATGCGGCGCCACCTCGGTGTCGACGAAGCGGCGGAACTGACGGCGCACTTCTTCCAGCGACTCGTCGTCGAGTCCGAGCGCGCCGAAACCGCCGGTGTCGAGACCGTCCGAAATTAGTTCGGCGATGCGGCCGCGCACCGCCGGGGTGTTGCCGGCGATCAGCCTGGCGACGGCCGGCGTCTCGAGCGCCGAACTGTCGAGCCCGAAGTCGCCCGGCCGCACGATCTCGACCTGGCTGATGGCGATGCCGCCCTTCAGCTGCGCGAGATACTCGCCCCAGGCCGACTGAAGAATAAGGCTCTCGAGCTCGCCGCCCGCTCCCGCCTCGGCCCAGCGCCGCATCTGGCGCAGCGCCGCCACATAGGTCGCGATCCAGGCAAAGCCGTGCGCCGCGAACTGCTCGCGCTCCAGCAGCTTCGGGTCGACCTTGCCCTGCGGCGCCACGAGCGCCCGCACCGCTTCGCGAGCGGCGGTTTCATGGCGTCCGGCCGCACCCTCGGCTTCGGCGCAGAGCAGGAGAAGGTCAGCGAGAATCAGGGACATGGGACGCTCAAATCATCTCCTCCCCCGTCTCACGGGGGAGGTGCCCCGGAGGGGCGGAGGGGGAAAGCAACGAACCGGACTGGGGCGGGGGGGGGGGCGGGCGGGGGGCCCCCCCCCCCCCCCCCGGCCCGGACTGGGGCTTTCCCCCTCCGGCCTTCGGCCACCTCCCCCGCGTTGCGGGAGAGGCAAGACTCTTACTCGTCCAGGGCGTCTTCGAGCGTACGCAGGCCGGGGCGCTTGGCCGAGACCAGCACCGCCATGTTTCCGGGCTTGTGCTGGTTCTTCCACATCTTGGTGTGGGCCTTGGGAATGTCGGCCCATTCGAAGACTTCGCTCATGCACGGGTCGATGCGGCGCTCGATCACCAGCTGGTTGGCCTGGCTGGCCTGTAGCAGGTTGGCGAAGTGGCTGCCCTGGATGCGCTTCTGGCGCATCCACACGAAGCGCGCGTCCATCGTCAGGTTGAAGCCGGTGGTGCCAGCGCAGAACACCACCATGCCGCCGCGCTTCACGATGAAGCAGGAGACCGGGAAGGTCTGCTCGCCGGGATGCTCGAACACGAAGTCGACGTCGTTGCCCTTGCCGGTATGTTCCCAGATCGCAGCGCCGAACTTGCGGCACTTCTTCATGTACTCGGCATAACCCGCCTGATCGTCGACGTCGGGCAGCTGGCCCCAGCAGTCGAAGTCGTTGCGGTTGATGACGCCGCGCGCGCCGAGCGACATCACGAAATCCTTCTTCGACGGATCGGAGATCACGCCGATGGCGTTGGCGCCGGCCGTCGCGATGAGCTGGATCGCCATCGAGCCGAGGCCGCCCGCCGCGCCCCACACGAGCACGTTGTGGCCGGGCCGCAGGATGTGCGGGCGGTGGCCGAACAGCATGCGATAGGCGGTGGCGAGGGTGAGCGTGTAGGAGGCACTCTCCTCCCAGGTGAGGTGCGCCGGACGCTTCATGAGCTGGCGCGCCTGGACCTTGCAGAACTGCGCGAACGAGCCGTCGGGTGTCTCATAGCCCCAGATGCGCTGGCTGGTGGAGAACATCGGGTCGCCGCCGTTGCACTCCTCGTCGTCGCCATCGTCCTGGTTACAATGAATGACGACCTCGTCACCGACCTTCCAGCGCTTCACCTTGGCGCCGACCGCCCAGACGATGCCCGAGGCATCGGAGCCGGCGATATGGAAGGGCTGCTTGTGCACATCGAACGGCGAAATCGGCAGGCCGAGACCGGCCCACACACCGTTGTAGTTCACGCCCGCCGCCATCACGAGCACCAGCACCTCGTCCTCGCCGATCGTGTGAGTCGGCACGACCTCGAGCTGCATGGACTGCTCGGGCGGCCCGTGACGGTCGCGCCGGATGACCCAGGCGTACATGTTCTTCGGCACATGTCCGAGCGGCGGAATTTCCCCGACCTCGTAGAGATCCTTCTTCGGCTGGTTGGCCGTGGGATGAGGGCGAGGCGCGAAAGCGACGACGGACATGGCAACTCCTCTTGCGTTGCGGCGAAACTATTGCTGCATTCGCGAGAGTGCAATGCACAAATACTATTCGGAACGGTTGGCACAGGGGAAAAACAATAAAATTACCCACCCTCTGCGGAAATTCCGGATTGCAGGCCTCTCGGAGTCGCGGCAGGCTTGCGAGGTAAACGGTCGTTTACCAAGCAGTTCGAGTTTAGGGAGAGCGCAGCATGAAGCTCATGTGGTTCCACCTGATGCCGTACACGGAGCTTCCGGAAGACTTCAGCCGGAAGCACCCGTCGGTGTGGGTCGACATCCATTCCTCGCTGTTCGACCCCAGGCGCGCGCATCACATGTACAACGACTTCATGGACGAGCTCGAATACGCCGCCGAGCTCGGCTACGACGCCGTCTGCGTCAACGAGCATCATTCCAACGGCTATGGGCTGATGCCCTCGCCCA
>JBILYJ010000373.1:0-5502 GCA_044377795.1 Reyranella sp.
GATGTCGAGGGCGAGCTGCTCTTTGCTGGGGAAGTAGCGGTAGATCGTGCCCTCGGCGATCGACGCCGCCATGGCGATTTCCCGGGTCGTGGTTTCCGCGACGCCGCGCGCCACGAAAAGAGTGAGGGCCGCGCGCTCTACGCGGGCTTTCGTCTCTTCGGCTTTGCCCATGCTCCGCATCCTATGAGGGAGCGCTCACTCGGAAAAGAGGGACTCTCGCTTTCCGTCGACAGCCAGCGCCAGTCGATCACCCAGTCGGGCCGCGCGTCCTGTGGTGCTGCGTCGGTGTGAAGCTCGGAGAATTCGTCGAATGACCGGCGGATGAACATGCCAACCTCCATAAGTGAGTAAGCGCTCATAAAATATGTGAGCGTTCACTCAATTTCAAGTGGTGCGTTCTCTTTTCCCGCGATTTCAGCGGGGTCGCCGGCTTTGTGCGTGGACGCCGATGAGGGCCCTGCCTATGGTCCGTTCACCCAGACGATCCCTGTGGGAGAGCCCATCCGCGAGGATGGCGCCGAAGGAGCAACCGGCCCCGGAAACTCTCAGGCAAACGGACCGCAGGAGGATGGGTCTCTGGAAAGCGGCGGGCGCCCCATTCGGCGCACGCCCACCGACGAAGTAAGCCGGCCCTCTCAGAGAGGCTCCCGGCGAATCTTTCAGGTCTCCGGACAGAGGGGGTCGCGAACGGCGCAGTCCTTGCGTCGTGAAGGCGCGACTCCGGTCGCGTTCAACGCGACTTCGACGGAGACTTTTTTGACCGAAACACCCGCCGGCCCCCTGAAGCGCACGCCGCTTTACGATCTTCATCGCGAGCTGGGCGCGCGCCTTGTGCCGTTCGCCGGCTACGAGATGCCGGTCCAGTATCCGACCGGCATCCTGGTCGAACACGCTCATACCCGTACCGCCTGCGGCCTGTTCGACGTCTCGCACATGGGCCAGGTGCGACTCACCGCCAAGCCCGGCCAGAACGCGGCCAAGGCGATGGAGACCCTGGTGCCGGGCGACATCGGGGGCCTGCAGCCCGGCCAGCAGCGCTACACCCAGTTCACCAACGATGCCGGCGGCATCCTCGACGACCTGATGGTGACCAGCACTGGCGACCACCTGCTCGCGGTCGTCAATGCGGCCTGCAAGGACGCCGATCTGGCACACATGCAGAAGCATCTCTCGGCGACCTGCGAGGTCGAGCCGATGTTTTCGCGCGGGCTGCTGGCGCTGCAGGGACCGCAGGCGTCGGCGGTGCTGTCGCGGCTGGTGCCGCAGGTCGCGACCATGAAGTTCATGACCGGCGCCTACGTCGTGATCGACGGCGCGCGCTGCTACGTCACGCGCTCGGGCTACACCGGCGGCGACGGCTATGAGATCTCGACTCCGGCCGAGCAGACCGACGCCATCGCGCGCACGCTGCTCGGCCATCCCGAGGTCAAGCCGATCGGGCTCGGCGCCCGCGATTCGCTCAGGCTCGAGGCCGGGCTCTGCCTCTACGGCCACGACATCGATACGACCACCACGCCGGTCGAAGCGGTGCTGCTGTGGAGCGTCGGCAAGGAACGGCGCGTGCAGGGCGGATTCCCCGGCGCCGCGACCATCCAGAAGCAGATCGCCGAGGGCTCGACGCGCAAGCGCGTCGGCCTGCTGCCCGAAGGCAAGGCAATCGCGCGCGAGGGCGCGGAGATCGTCATCGCCGGCAAGACCGTGGGCACCGTCACGTCGGGCGGCTTCTCGCCCACCCTGGGGCGCGCCATCGCCATGGGCTACGTCGAGCGCAGCCAGTCAGCCAACGGAACCAAGGTCGATCTCATGGTGCGCGGCAAGCCCGTGCCGGCCGAGATCGTGCCCATGCCTTTCGTCAAGCACGCCTACTACCGCGGATAGGAGATCAAGATGGCCGAGACCAAGTACACCGAAGAGCATGAGTGGATCCGCGTCGAGGGCGATGTCGGCACGATCGGCATCACGCAGTATGCGCAGGAGCAGCTCGGCGACGTCGTGTTCGTCGACGTGCCCGCCGCCGGCCGCACGGTCGCCAAGGGCGAGGCCTGTGCCGTCGTCGAATCGGTGAAGGCGGCGTCCGACATCTACGCGCCGGTCGGCGGCGAGGTCGTGGAGAGCAATGCGGCGCTGGCCGACACGCCGGGCGACGTGAATGCCGAGCCGACGGGCAAGGGCTGGTTCTTCAAGCTGAAGCTTGCCGACAAGGGCGAGCTCGCCGGCCTGATGGACGAGGCCGCCTACGAAGCCTTCGTGAAGAGCCTCAGCTAGCCAAATGAACCTCATCCTGAGGAGTGCCCGCAGGGCACGTCTCGAAGGATGGGCCAGGGACAAGGTGCTCGTTCCCATCCTTCGAGACGCATCGCTGCACGATGCTCCTCAGGATGAGGACATTACTCAAGGAGCAAGAGCCTGATGCGTTATCTCCCCCTCACCGACGCCGATCGCCGCGAGATGCTGAGCGTGATCGGCGCCAAATCGGTCGACGAGCTGTTCCGCGACGTGCCGGAGTCGGCGCGGCTGGCGGCCAAGGTCGGCGGCCTGCCCGATCACCAGGGCGAGCTCGAGGTCGAGCGCGCCTTCCAGGGCCTTGCGGCCAAGAACCTGTCGCCCGGCACGACGCCGTTCTTCATCGGCGCCGGGGCCTATCGTCATCACGTGCCGGCGACCGTCGACTACATGATCCAGCGCGGCGAGTTCCTGACCTCGTACACGCCGTATCAGCCCGAGATCACGCAGGGCACGCTGCAGTACCTGTTCGAGTTCCAGACCCAGGTGACCCTGCTCACCGGCATGGAAGTCGCCAACGCCTCGATGTACGACGGCTCGACCGGCACGACCGAGGCCGTGCTGATGGCCAACCGCGTCACGCGCCGCCACAAGGCGCTGATCTCGGGCGGGCTGCATCCCCAGTATCGCAGCATCATCGAGACGACGGCCAAGTGGGAAGGCTTCACGGCGAACTTCTCGAAGACGGATGCCGAGGGCCTGGAAGACCTGATCGCCTCGGTCGATCGCGACACGTCCTGCGTGGTCGTGCAGAACCCGAGCTTCTTCGGCCATGTCCGCGACTTCACGAAGCTCGCGGAAGCCTGCCACGCCGCCGGGGCGCTGCTGATCGTCGTGGTGACGGAAGTCGTCTCGCTGGGGCTGCTGATGCCGCCGGGCGAGATGGGCGCCGACATCGTGGTCTGCGAAGGCCAGTCGATCGGCAACGGACTGGGCTTCGGCGGTCCCTATGTCGGCCTGTTCGCGACGCGCGACAAGTACATGCGCCAGATGCCGGGACGCCTCGTCGGCGAGACCGTCGACGCCGACGGCAAGCGCGGCTTCGTGCTCACGCTGTCCACGCGCGAGCAGCATATCCGGCGCGAGAAGGCGACCTCCAACATCTGCACCAATGCCGGCCTCTGCGCGCTGGCCTTCACGGTGCATCTCACTTTGCTGGGCGAGGCGGGCTTCACGCGCCTGGCCGAGCTCAACCACGCCAGGGCCTCGCAGCTCGCCGACAAGATCGCGGCGCTCCCCGGCGTCACGGTGTTGAACGACAGCTTCTTCAACGAGTTCACGGTGAAGCTGCCCAAGCCCGCGGCCGAAGTGGTCGAAGCCTTGGCGGCCAAACGCATCCTGGGCGGCCTGCCGGTGTCGCGCCTGATCCCCAACGATCCCTCGGTCGCGAACCTGCTGCTGCTGGCGGCGACCGAGACGGCGACCGACGCGGGCATGGACCCGCTGATCGCCGGCCTGAAGGAGGTGCTGTGATGGTACAGTCGCTCGACCGCAGCCAGGGACGCGCTGGCAGTGTCTCTGCCGGTTCCGTCAACACGCACGGCACCTATACCGGCAACCGCGCGCTCCAGCTCGAGGAGCCGCTGATCTTCGAGATGGGCCAGGCCGGACGCTGCGGCGTCGACCTGCCCGAGCCGCCCAAGGTCAAGGAACGTTTGAACGGCCTGCGCCGCAAGGGTGAGGTCGGCCTGCCCGGTCTTTCCGAGCCGCAGGTGGTGCAGCACTATACTCGGCTGAGCCAGAAGAACTACGCCATCGACATGGGCGTCTACCCTCTGGGCTCGTGCACCATGAAGCACAATCCCCGCATCAACGAGAAGGTCGCGCGCCTGCCGGGCATCGGCGATCTCCATCCGCTGCAGCCGGTCTCGACCGTGCAGGGCGCGCTGGAGCTGATCGATAGCCTGGCGCACTGGCTCAAGACCCTGACCGGCATGCCGGCCGTGGCGATGTCGCCGGCCGCCGGCGCGCATGGCGAGATGTGCGGCATGATGGCGATCGCCGCGGCGCTCGAGGCCAAGGGCGAGCGCGCCAAGCGCAAGACCGTGCTGGCGCCCGAATCGGCGCACGGCACCAACCCCGCGACGGCGGCGGCGCTGGGCTTCGTCGTGAAGCCGATCCCGGCCAACGACCGCGGCCGCGTCGACCTCGCCGCGCTGAAGGCGGCGCTGGGTCCCGACGTGGCGGCGATCATGCTGACCAATCCCAACACCTGCGGCCTGTTCGAGAGCGAGATCGTCGAGATCTCCAAGGCCGTGCACGAGGCGGGCGCCTACTTCTACTGCGACGGCGCCAACTTCAACGCGATCGTCGGCCGCGTACGGCCGGGCGATCTCGGCATCGACTGCATGCACATCAACCTGCACAAGACCTTCTCGACGCCGCATGGCGGCGGCGGGCCGGGGGCGGGGCCGGTGGTGCTGTCGGCGGCGCTGGCGCCTTACGCCCCCTATCCGTGGATCGTGAAGAACGGCGACACCTGGCACGTTGCGGAAGACGGCGCCAAGGTCGACGGCATGCCGCTCGGCCGCCTCAAGGCCTTCCACGGCCAGATGGGCATGTTCACGCGGGCGCTCGCCTACATCATGAGCCATGGCGCCGACGGTCTCAGGCAGGTCGCCGAGGACGCGGTGCTCAACGCCAACTACGTGATGGCGGCCCTCAAGGACGTGATGAGTCCGGCCTTCGAAGGTCCGTGCATGCACGAGGCGCTGTTCGACGACAGCTTCCTCAAGGACACCGGTGTGAGCACCCTCGACTTCGCCAAGGCGATGATCGACGAGGGCTATCATCCGATGACCATGTACTTCCCGCTGGTGGTGCATGGCGCGATGCTGATCGAGCCGACCGAGAGCGTGGCCAAGGAGGATCTCGACCAGTTCATCGGCGCGCTGCGCTCGCTCACCGCGAAAGCCAAGACCGGCACTGCCGCCGACGACTTCAAGGCGGCGCCGCTCTATTCGCCGCGCCGGCGTCTCGACGAGACGCTGGCGGCCCGCAAGCCGATCCTGCGCTGGAAACCGTCGAACAACCCGCCGGGCAACGACCCGCTGAAACAGGCTGCGGAGTAGCAGGCTCGAACCCTTCCCCTTTGCGGGCTCCGCAAAGGGGAAGGGCCCTCGTCTTCCGAGGGCGATGGGGTCATGGGCGTCTCAAGATCATTGACCCCTCCGTCGGCGTAATACCAAGCGACAGAACTCATGACAGTTCAGCCCATCG
>JBILYJ010000374.1:0-5485 GCA_044377795.1 Reyranella sp.
CTGTGCAATGAAAATGGACACCGGTTGGTAAAGATCAAGCCGGAAAACCCGCCCCCGGGCTGTGGGATTATTCTGCAAATCCCCCATTCTGAACACATAAACGCCTGTTTTGTTGGCACGCGAGTCGTTCAGGCCACCGACCGTCCCCATGGCCTCGAGCAGGCTGATCGAATGCTTGGACATGTCGACATTGCCCGCCTTCACGACGGCGCCGAGAACGGTGAACATGCGCGGATTGGGGCGCACCACGATTTCGTCATTCTTCTGCAGGCCGATATCGCCGCCGGCCAGCAGGTCGGAATATTGCGTCTGCAGGATGATCTGGCCGTTGCGGCGCACGATCACCTCGAATTGATTGGCACCCACGCCGTTGGGAGCCTGTCCGCCGATGCCGGCCGGCCCCCCGGCCTTGTTGATCGCCTCCACCACGGAGCGCACCCCCTCGAGCAGGGAGATGCGCCCGGGGTTCCTGACGTCGCCCGATACCATCACGGTGTGGGTCCGGTCGGCGACGAACTCGACGATGACCTGCGGGTCCTGGGCCTTGCCGGAAGCCGCCACCTGCTGGGCGATCTTCTTCTCGATCTGGCTGAGGTCGAGCCCCGCTACCTTGATCGTGCCGACGAAGGGCACGTTGACCGTTCCGTCGTCGGTGACGCGCTGGACGCCGAAGTCCGCTCCCGGCCGCTGGATGGTCGGGAAGATGCTGCCCTCGTAGGGCTCGAAGATACGCACCTTGATGGCGTCGCCGGGTGCCACGGCGATTCGGCCGCCGGCTGGCAGATTGCTCACCGCCGAGGGGCGGTCGACAGGCGGCGGCTGGCGATAGTTGGCAATAGTGGTGGGGGTTAGATCGATGACGTCGAAGGGCAAGGCTTCCGTCGTCGTCGTAGCCGCCCCGCCCATCCAGGGGCCGTCGCCGGGCATCGCGGTGCAGGCCGCCAAGCCGACAACCAGGCCGAGGACAATGGCGGTAGGTCGCGCGGCAGCGCGCAGCCAGCTCCAGATTGTCAAATCCCGATCTCCGTCCGGAACTGTCGCGATCCGCGCCGCGCCTCGTCCCAACTCATTGATACTTCACTCAGCCCAAGTCGTAGTTAACCCGTGGTGCGGCGCGGGTGCAAGCTTTCCCCGGTGGAGAGTCGTGGCTCCCTCTCGAGCCTTGCCGTCGCCTCCTCGGCCGTCCCGGCGATCTCCAGCAGTTCCGAGAAACCGCTGACGAGAAGGCAATCCCATGCAGCGCCGGCGAACCGGCAGAAAACGATACGGGCCTCCATGTTCGCCGCCTGATGCAGGACGGACGCGAAGGTCCGGACGCCGGCAGCGCTCATGTAGACGACCTGGCTGCCATCGACGATGACGCGCGCGCCCGGCCGAAGGGCTGCCAGCAGCATCTCCCCAACACCCGTCGCGGTCACCGAATCGACCTTGGCGGGCAGCATCACGGTGGAGATCGGCTGGTTCCTGCTCATGCTACTCATACGGACTTCCCGGGTGCGGCATCCCTCTGCCTGTCCTTGGCGGCCACCTGGCGGTCGCGCCATTGCCCGCCCAGATCGTTACCACGCCAATAGATGGTTCGGCCCCACAGCGCACTCACGATCAAGGCCGGCGCCAGGACCTCGCGAACCAGCGCCGCGGCCGCCGCGCCCATCCCGAAGGACAGGCCTCGGCCCGTCATGAACCACTTCTCGGCCAGCAGCCATGCGACGGTATGGAGAACCAGGGCACCGACGACCAGGGCGGCGTTAGCCCCCGAACAGATGAGGGCGCCGATGCCGGCCAAGCCCGTAGCCGCCCAGCCGATCGCGGGTTCCCACAGCACGAGCGGCCAGACCGGAAGTCGCAGCCGTGTTCGCGCCCACCGCACCTGGCGTTGCCACACCGCCGGCCAGGACCGCTCACCGAGCGGGAGGCGCGGCATCACCTCGCCCAGCTGCGTGGAAAGGCCCAGTTCGCGCACCGAACGTACGACCGAATAGTCGTCGGCGATCCAGCGATTGAAACCTCGCCAGTTTCCGATGCGCTGTAGCGTCTCCCGGGTCATCAGCGTGACGCCGCCCGACGCCACGGCCAGCCCCAGCCGGTCGGCGGCGAACAGGAACCTCGCCTGGTGCCCGTCGATATAGGCGCGCTCGATCTCGGCCGCGAAGGTGCCGGGCGCTTCCGCCGCCTTGAGCGCGAGCACCAGCCCCGCTCCCGCCGCCAGGGGCGCCGCCGCACGGCGCAACTCGTCGCGGGAGAGCTGGATGCCGGCATCACACAGGCCCACGACCGGGCGACTGGCCGCTTCCAACCCCTTGCGCACATTGTTCATCTTCGGATTGAACGTGTCGTCCTCGCCAACGAGGATCGGCGCCTCGGGCCAAAGGGTCCTGACCGGCGCCACGGCGCCATCGTCGGGCTGGGCCACGCAGATCAGCACCTCGACCCCGGCCTCGGCCAGCCGTCGCAAGGCCTGCACGTACGCCGCCGACGCGTCCTCGGCACCGGCCATCGGCGCCACGATGCTGAAATCACTTGCTCGATGGCTGGCGGCACATGTCAGTCGGGGTGTACGCGCCAGCGCAGCACTTGCCCACTGGATCGCCGAACCGAACGACCACCAGCCGAAGCCGAGCCACGCCAGGGTCCCCGGCTCCATCCGGCCTACTCGCCCGCAGCAACCTGCTTGGCGTTTCCGGAGGAGAAGCGCTGGACGTCGTCCTTCTCGACCAGCAAGGCGCGGTGATAGGAGCGGATGACGTCGTTGGGATCGCCCTGCTCGCGGATGCGCCCTTCCTCGATCCAGATCGCGCGCGTGCACAGGCGGCGGACCTCGGCCATCGAATGGGACACGAAGAGCAGGGTCCCGGTCTTCCGGAAATTGTCGATCCAGTCGAGGCACTTGCGCTGGAACGCCGCGTCGCCGACCGACAGGGCCTCGTCGACCACCAGGATATCGGCCTCGACATGGGCGCAGATCGAGAAGGCCAGGCGCGTGCGCATGCCCATCGAATAGTGCTTCACCGGCTGGTCCATGTACTCGCCGATGCCGGCGAACTCGGCGATCGAATCGAACTTGCGCAGGACCTCGCCGCGCTTGAGCCCGAGCACGGCGCCGCCGATCAGGACGTTCTCGCGGCCCGACAGCTCCATGTCGAAGGTCGAGCCCAGCGCGAGCACCGGCGCGATGCGGCCGTTGACCCGGAGTTCGCCATGGCTGGGCAGTGTCATGCCGCAGACCACCTGCAGCAGGGTGGACTTGCCGCAGCCATTGCGGCCGAGAATGCCGATGCTCTCGCCCTTCTTCACCTCGAGGCTGATGTCGCGCAGCACCCAGAACGGCTTGAAGTACGCCTTCCACCAGCCGAACAGGACCTGCTTCAACCAGTCGTTGCGATGGGCATAGAGCTGGAAAGCCTTGCCGAGGTTCTTGGCCTCGACGACGATCTCAGAGGACGTCGACGATGACATTCCGATACCTGTCAAAGAACCAGTAGCCGAAATAGAAGCTGAACAACGAGATCGCGAGCGTATAGCCGTAGACGATCATGTCAGGCAGCTTGCCGAACAGGACGACGTCGCGCATGACCTCGACGAAGCCGGTGAGCGCATTGGCATAGATCCAGAAATTGTACGGCGCCGGCAACCCGGTGTGGGAGTAGAATATCGGCGTCGCGAACATGAACAGCGGCACGATCGTGATCATCAGGTAGCCCGCATCGCGCGTGAACGCGCCCAGCGCCGCCAGGAACCACGACATGCCGATCAGGAACGCCATGAACGGGATGAAGATCAGCGGCACCAGCAGTACGGTCCACGGCAGCGAGCCGGTCATCGCGAGCTGGAAGATCAGCATCACCGCACCGGAAATCAGCGTGTAGGCCGTGGCACGCAGGGTGGAGATCACCGGCAGCATGTCGCTGGGGAAAATCGTCTGCTTGATGAAGTGGGTGTACTCATGCAGCAGCATCGGTGCCCGGAACGCCATCTCCGAGAAAAAACTGAAGACGATGAGGCCGCTGAAGATGAACAGCGAATAGCTGACCTGCTTGCCGTCGGTGCCGTCGGCCACCGGCAGGGAAAGCGTCGTCGTGAACGCGAAGGTATAGACGGCGATCATCAGCAGGGGCGCAATGATCGCCCAGATCCAACCGGCGATGGACCCCTTGAAGCGCTCGCGCACCTCGCGCCGCAGGATGGCCGCGATCAGGTCGCGATGCTGCACCATCCGGACGAACGGCTTCGCCATGAAGCTGATGACCTGCTCGATCGGGCCGAGATTCTCGACCACGATCTGCTTGCCGTTGACGACTTTCACCGACGGCATGAGCCGTTCTTCTCCTTCTTGGGTCCAGTGGTGAGCCCGGTGGGGTACGATCCCACGACCCTCTGATTAAAAGTCAGATGCTCTACCGCTGAGCTACGGGCTCTTTCCGGTTCCGCGCCGCGGGCCTCTTCGCCGCGCGGCGCCCATATAAAGTGCGGGGGGCCGATGGTCAACGAGGCCTCTCCCGGCCTCACTTCTTGCCGAATTTGGCCTTCAGGCGCTCGAACACCTTCTTGGACACGAATTGCGACGTGTCTCCCCCCAGCCGGGCAATATCCTTCACCAGGGACGAGGCGATGAACTGGTGCCGGTCGGACGCCATCAGGAAGATGGTCTCGATCGCAGGCTCCATGCGCGCGTTCATGTTGGCCATCTGAATCTCGTACTCGAAGTCCGAGACGGCCCGCAGCCCGCGGATGATGAGCGATGCCTTCACGTCGCGCGCAAAGTGGATCAGCAGCCCCTCGAACGGCACTACCGTGATGCGATCGCGGTCGGCCTGTGGAAAATCCGCGATATCCTCGTTGATGATGTCGATCCGCTCCTCGAGCGAGAACAGCGGTCCCTTGCCCACGTTGATGTGCGGGCCGATCACCAGCCTGTCCACGAGGCGCAGCGAGCGCCGCACCACTTCCATGTGCCCGCTCGTGATGGGATCGAACGTGCCCGGATACACCCCGGTGCGTTCTACGGCCATGTCTCCCCCTTGTGCGCAGACTGCGACCGCGAAGTCTTAGCGACACGACCGGTCCTTATCCACCGCTAGTTTCGGAACTTGGGTCGGAACTGCCATCGCCGTTGCCATTGCCGTTTTCGGCATCGTCCTCGCCGATGCGCACGGCCGTGACGACGCGCTCGCCCTCGCTCACGTTGACGATGCGTACGCCGCGCGTCGCCCGTCCCGCGATGCGGATTCCATCCACCGGACAGCGGATCAGTGTGCCGCCGTCCGTGACCAGCATGATCTCGTCCGTATCCCGGACGGGAACCGCCGCGACGATCTCGCCGCCCTTGGCGAGGTTCATGAGTTCGACGCCCTTGCCGCCACGACCGGTCACCCGATACTCGTAGGCTGATGTGCGCTTGCCGAAGCCAGACGAAGCCACGGTGAGCACGAACTCCTCCTTGCTCTGCAGTTCGGCGAAGCGCTCCGGTGAAAGCGTGGTGGCCGGC
>JBILYJ010000375.1:0-5479 GCA_044377795.1 Reyranella sp.
GGCCGGCCGTCCTGCGGATCGATCGTCCATTGCCGCGTCTCCGGCCGGCCCGACGGCTTGAAGACCTCCTCGCCCTCGTTGAAGGTGCGGAACAGGACGATGCCGCGCTGGCCGTCGTGGAACGGCTTCCGGAACGGCTCCTTGATCTCGACGGTCTCGGCGCGCGCATGGATCGGCCGCGGCCGCCGCCAGTCCTTCGGATCAGGAAAGCCCCAGCGCATCGGCACGACGCGCCGCTTCCCCGCCTCGGCATCCCACACGATCACCGGCAGCGCGCCGCTGACGCGATAGGTGACGATCTCGTCGCCGCCGCCTTCACCTCCGCCGCCGCTTTCGGCGGCGAGCGGCCGCGAGAACGCGACGACCTCGCGCCACGAGGCTTGGGCTGTGAACTTTCCGCACATCGCGCGACGCTAGCATCGCCCTTCGTTCGCGACCATCGAACCTGTCTGCGAAGGAAATCAGGGACGCAGAGGGCGGCCCCTCACCCCCGCTACGCCCACCGCGATCGTCGCCGCCCCCATCACCGCCGTGATCGCGAGCAGGGCGGTCGGCAGCGATGCCGCGGTCAGGAGCGAGCTGGCGAGGATGACGCCGCAAGCGTTGGCGGTGCGCATCAGGGCGAAGACTTCCGGGCGGCGGTGCGGCGGCGCCAGCGTGTCGAGGATCAGCGAGTAGTGGGTCGCCAGCGGCGCCAGCACGAGGCCGATCAGCACCGCGCCGACGAGCGTCGCGGCCACCGAGAGGCCGGCCGCCGCCAGCGCCGAGCCGGCGCACATGACCAGAAGCTGTGCCATCACCGTGCGGCGCGACGCCCGCCGGTTGCGCACGCTGACCCAGATCCCTCCCGCCACCGAGGCGAGGCACAGCGGCACCGTGAACAGGATCGCCAGCGCCGGCTCGTAGCCGAAGGCCAGCGCGAGCGCGACGGCGCCGATCTCGATCGCCGCCACGGTCGCGCCGCCCGCCGCCGTGCAGGCGAGCCACAGCAGGATCGGCGGGCTCAGGATGGACGTCCTTTCGCGCGGGCCTTCGTCCGGGTGCGCGGCAGGGCCGAGGTTCGGGATCAGCAGCGCCGGCAGCGCGCCCACGGCCGCCATCGCCACGATGCCGAACACCGGCGAGACTGAGCCGAGGCCCGAGGCCACCACCGGCGCGGCGACGAAGGTGAGTTCGTTCAGCGTGGCCGCGATCCCCAGCGCCCGCGACATCCCCGAGACCGGCGCGAACTGGTTGAGGACGGCGCGCAGGGTGCCGGCGGCGGCCCCGTTCACCAGGCCGGCGGCGGCGGCGAGCGCGATCAGCCACGGCAGCGAAACCCCGAAGGCCGCGCCCAGCGCGATCGCCACCAGAGCGGCAGTGCGGGCCGCCAGCAGCAGCTTCAGGAAGGTGGCCATCGGCAGCCCGCGGCCCAGCCGCGTCAGCGGCAGCGCGCCCGCCACCTGCGCCAAGGTCATGGCCAGGATCATGGCGGCGCCGCCGCTCGCCTCGCCGCCCAGGCCGACGGCCAGCAGCGCGAAGGCGACCGGGGCCGCGGCCTGCGGAAAGCCCAGCGTCGCCGACGAGGCCGCCCAGCGCACGAGCCGCCATCGTCCGGGGGCGTGGCCGGAGCCGGGATCGCCGATCGTCATGACGCGTGCTGTCTATACAGGTGCGGCGGTTCCGCCAACGGCCTTGCCAACGCCCCCGCCCGAGGAGAAGCATGCAACGTCGCCAACGGTCGCCTGTTGGCGGGACCAGCCTGTCTTCAGCGGAGGTTCCATGTCGATGAAAGTGCCGTTCGCGGCGATGTTCCTGATCCTGGCCGGCTGCAGCGGCAGCGACACGGGCACTGCCGGCACCCCCGGCGGCAATCCCGGCGCCACCGGCGCGGCGTCGGAGCGCTACATGGGCGTCCGCTCCAACGTCAACGCGACCTGGAATGGCACGACCAGCTCGTCGACCATGCTCATGCAGCGCATCAAGGAAGACTCGGCGCGCGGCGCCGACAGCGGCGGCGGCGACACGAAGTACTGAGGCCGGTCCGCGCGCGGCAAGATCGACGGGACCGATGACGCGGCATGCCAGACTGCGAACGAAGGAAGAGCTCGGGCTTCCCAAATGGATGCCGGCGGTCGAAGGCTCGCTCGACGATCCGCCGATCGTGCTACGGCAGGACCGGCTGAAGCTCTCGTTGTTGTGCCTGGGTCTGACGGTCGTGGGCGGTCTCATCCTGCTGATCCCCGTGCGCGTATACTCCGCTTGGCATCTCATCTTCCTGGGCTTTCTGGGACTTGGCATCGTGACGGGCGGTGCGATGGCGGTTCGCCCCGCGACGCTCATCCTCGATCCGCACGGACTGATCTGGCGCCCTACGTTCCGCACCTTCGAATATCCCTGGAGCGCCTTCACCCGTTTCTATGTGTTGTCCAGGCCGCGGCGGTCCACCGTCGTCGTCGGAGAGTTCACGCACGAGGGCCCGCCGAAGCCGGCCTGGCGGCGCCGCCTCATCGGAAGGCTCGAACTCGGCAGCTTCTGGGAACTCCCACCCCAGCGCGTCACCGACGTGCTGAACGAGGCCCGCTCGCGATGGGCGTTACCGGCGCGGTAGGCCCAAGAGATCTCGATACCGTGAAAAGGCCTGTCCTTCTTCGCCTGTGGGCTGGCTCGCCTCTCTCTTCCTCACCGCATACAGCGGGGTCAACAGGACCGATATAGGCCCGCGGCGCGGCTATAGCGGCCAGCACGCCGAGCCGCGCCGGGCGGCCTTTGGTTGCACAAGTATTTCGCGTTGGCGACGAATTTCCTTACCATCGGCTCTTTAGTGGTTGTACGGCCCAGCGGATTCCCCGTAGATGAACGCGGGGGGAGAAACCAATGAAAATTCAGCTATTCAGTGTCCTTGGGGCAGCCTTTGTCGTGTCCGCATGTGCCGGACGTGCGCCGGCTCCCGTTGCGGTCGTCCAGGCTCAGGACCGTTACATGGATTGCGCGGCGATCAACGCCGAGGTTCAAGCCAACAACAAGAAGGTGATCGAACTCGGCAGCGAGGAAGGCGCCAAGGTGGCGCAGAACGTGGCCGCCGGCGTTGCCGGTCTGATCATCTGGCCGCTCTGGTTTGCCATGGACTTCCAGGGTGCCGCGCCCAAGGAAGTCGCCGCGTTGCAGGCCCGTCAGCAGTATCTGGCAACGCTTGCCGAGCAAAGGTGTGGCGCCGTCATGCCGCTGCCCATACAGAACGTTCCGCCACCGGTCACAACGACGGTGGCTCCGTCGGCTGCGCCTGCACCCGTCGTCCCCGCTTCATCGACCACGCCAATCCCCGGACCTGCAACGCCGCAGGTTCGAGAGTTGAGCTGCATCAATCCGGATGGCTCCTTCCTGCGGACGACAGCAGAGAGCTGCCCTCCTCCGTCGCAGCCTCTTCAACTGTAGGCCTCGAAGAGTCCTGCGGGCGTGGTTCGCTCACAACCGATCGTCGATCGGCCGGGCCTTACGCCCTACCCCACCCCCAACAACCGCAGCAGCTTCGTCTGGCGCTTCAGCAGATCCGCCAGCGTGTAGCGGTCGAGCGCGGCCAGGAACGCGGTGAGCGCCTCGTCGAGGACGCGGGTCAGGCAGGAGCACCGGACGAAGGACGGCGTGTGGGGCGTGATCCGCGTGCTGGAGAGCGAAGTCAGGTTCGTCGTCGCCGGCGGCGCGGAAACGATCCTGACCCCGGATCGCCCGGGCCTCGTCCTGCCGGATCAGCCACACCATGTGGAGCCGCTCGGGAAGATGCGGATGCAGGTCGATTTCTACGACCACGCACCGGAGAGCTTCAGCCCGGCACGCTCGCCATGATGATGGGCGAGCCGAGCCAGGCGCGGGCCTTCTCCGCCTCCTTGAACACGCGCATCGGGCGTTTGGGGACGGCGAGGATACCCAGCACCCTCGCCACCTGCCAGTAATTCTCGTCGCGCACCACGAGGGCGAGCGGACCAAGGGCGCAGCCGGCCTCGGCGTACAGCGACCGGAGGCGGACTCCGACCGAGAGCAGCTCCGTCGGGCCCATTCGCGTCTCGCCCAGCCGACCGTCGAACAGCTTGCGGTAGCCCAGGATGTTCGAACCGGCGACGACGTCCAGCATGCGATGGAGTTCGTCGAGTTCGATGGCGCCCTCCGCGTTGGCCGCCAGGAGCTTCGCCCGCGAATCGATCGTCCAGTGAAGCGGCATGCCGTCACAATTCTGAAAGAAGGCTCGCGGAGCTTCTACCAGCGTGGGTCTGCGACGGGCAACGGAAACGGCACGCGATGTCGCAGCGTCGCAGCCACCGACGGTGTCAACTGTCACCGGATCGATGCTAGCGTCCACGCCGATCAATGGTGATCATCTGGGGTTGCCGGTTGGAGACTCTCTCCCGCCGGATTACTTGGGGGCAGATATGACGAATAAGATGACTGACCTGAGGATCGCTCTGGTCATGTTCGACGGCGCCGAGGAACAGGATGTGGTGGGCCCGTATGAGATGTTCTGGTGGGGCACCACCTTCGACAACCACCCGGAAGCCCAGGACATGACCGAGGCGGATTTCAGCTACACTTTCAACACCAGCGCTACCTCGAGGCGGCTGCCGAACGTCTTCACGGTGGCCCCGACGACGGCGCCGATCACCATGTCGTCGGGCATGCGATTCCTGGCCGATTACAGCTTCGAGAACGTGCCGGCGGCCAATGTCGTCGTCGTGCCCGGCGGCGAAGGCGCCCGGGCAACCGAGGCGCTGCGGGCCAACGGAACGCTCGACTATATCCGCAAAGTAGCGACGCAAGCGGACTGCAAGTACGTCATGTCGGTGTGCACGGGCTCGTTCGTGCTGGGACATGCCGGCCTGCTCGACGGCGTGCACTGCACGACCTACATGAACCAGTACAACAGGTTCGAACACGAGCTTCCGGCCGCGAAGCTGGTGCGCAACACCAGCATCAACTTCGTACAGGACGGCAAGCATCTCACCAGCAACGGCCCCTGCTCGGGCCTCGCCACCTCGCTGCGGCTGGTCGAGGACCATGTCGGCACGCGCAAGAAGGACAAGCTGCGCGAGCTGCTCTCCTTCGTCTATCCGACCGCCGAGGGGCTGATCCTCAAGGACGGCGCGCTGGTCGAGCACAACGTCTGATCCGTGACGACGAGGCCGCAACCTTGACCGGCTCGGCGCCGCCCGGCTTCGGGCTCAGCATCAGGACCAGGGCCCCGAGCGCCGCCGCGACGAGCGAGCCCAGCAGGATGCCGATCTTGACGCCGTCCTGCAGGGCCGCATTGTCGGGGAAGGCCAGCAGCCCGATGAACAGGCTCATCGTGAAGCCGATGCCGCAGAGCAGCGCCACGCCCAGCACATGCAGCGGCGCCGCGCCGACCGGTGCGTCGGCCCAGCCGAGCTTCACGGTCGCAAGCGCAGTGCCCCAGACGCCGAACACCTTGCCCACGACCAGCCCGGCCGCGACGCCGAGTGTCAGCGGATCG
>JBILYJ010000376.1:0-5462 GCA_044377795.1 Reyranella sp.
CCGCGCCGTCCATCTCCGGGAGAGTACGATCGATCTGCATGCCTTGCCTGTAGCCTGTCTATACAGGTCAAGTCAGCAGATTCTGTGCCATCCGGTACTGCAAACTGGGTCGTTGCGGAAATTGCAGGGCTGGCATGGTGCTTGCTGCCCGTCCGGCATCAAGGCAGGTGCAGGATGGAAATCGGCGTCTTCATTCCCATCGGGAACAACGGTTGGCTGATCTCGTCGACGTCGCCGCAATACACGCCGAGCTTCGACCTCAACCGCGAGGTCGTGCAGCGCGCCGAGCGCTACGGCTTCGACTTCGCCATGTCGATGATCAAGCTGCGCGGCTTCGGCGGCAAGTCGCGCCACTGGGACGACAATCTCGAATCCTTCACCCTGATGGCGGGCCTCGCGGCGGTGACGACGCGCATCGACCTCATCGCCACGGTCGCGGTGCTCACCCTGCCGCCGGCGATCGCCGCGCGTATGGCGGTGACGATCGACAGCATCTCGCATGGCCGCTTCGGGGTGAATCTCGTCACCGGCTGGCAGAAGGCCGAGTACGACCAGATGGGCCTGTGGCCGGGCGAGGAGCATTTCAAGCACCGCTACGAGATGGTCACCGAGTACGTCACGGTGATGAAAGAGCTCTGGGAGGCCGGCCGGTCCGACTTCAAGGGCAATTACTTCAAGATGGACGACTGCCGGCTGTCGCCGCTGCCGTCGCGGCCGATCAAGCTGATCTCGGCGGGTACCAGCGACGCCGGCATGAAGTTCGCGGCCGGCCACTGCACCTACAATTTCTGCAGCGGCCAGGGCGAGGCCAACGATCCGCGCGACTGCGCCGAAGCGGTCGGCCGCCTCAAGGCCGCCTGCGCCGCGGCCGGCCGCGACGTGAAGGCGCTGGCCCTCACCATGATCATCGCCGACGAGACCGACGAAGCCGCAATGGCCAAGTGGGAGCACTACAGGGCCGGCGTCGATCTCGACGCCATCGGCTGGCGCTCCGACCAGGCCGCCTCCGACAAGTTCGCCGCCGAGAATTCGACAGCGGGCCGTATCCGCCGCCGCGAGCCGCTGCCCAACAACGGCTCGCGCCTGATCGGCTCCTACGCCACGATCGCGCGCCTGCTCGACGAGATGGCCGAGATCGACGGGCTGGCCGGCGTGATGCTGACCTTCGACGATTTCATCATCGGCATCGAACAGTTCGGCCAGCGCATCCAGCCGCTGATGAAGAGCCGCATGAAGTTCGCTGCCGCGGCGTCATGACGGGGATTTTCTAGACGACGCAGCCATAATGCGCGGACGACACCAGCTTCGTGTACTTGTCGTGCACGGAGCCCGGGCGCGGACGGTCGGCCGGGTCGGGCGGGCGCCAGTCGGCCATGCGCCGGGCCAGTTCCTCGTCGGAGATTTCGAGGTTCAGGGTGCGGGCGCCCGGGTCGATGACGATCGTGTCGCCGTCGCGCACCGCGGCGATCGGGCCGCCGCGCGCCGCTTCCGGCGAGATGTGACCGATCAGGATGCCGTGGCTGACGCCCGAGAAGCGGCCGTCGGTGATCAGCGCGACATCCTCGCCCAGCCCGCGCCCCTGGAGCTGGATCGTGAGCATCACCATCTCGGGCATGCCGGGACCGCCCACCGGGCCGACATTGCGCACCACGACGACGTTGCCGGGCACGATCTCGCCGGCGCGGATCGCCTTCATCGTGTCGGCCTCGGATTCGAACACGCGCGCGGTGCCGCGGAACTCACCCTTCTCCAGGGTCTTGCCGCTCAGCTTCAGCAGGCAGCTTTCCGGCGCGAGGTTGCCCTTCAGCACGCTGATATGGTTGTTCGCGGGCGCCGCTGGCTTGGACACGGGCAGCACGATGTCCTGCTTGCCGATCTCCTCGAGGGTCGGCACCGACGCCAGGTTCTCCGCCAGCGTCTTGCCCGTCACGGTCATGACGTCGCCATGGAGGAACCCGTTGCGCAGCAGCTCCTTCATCACGATGGGCACGCCGCCGATCTCGTGCAGGCTCACCATCGCATAGGGGCCGTGCGGCTGCAGATTGCAGATCAAAGGCATGCGCTCGCCGACCTGCTGGATGCGCTCGATATTGATCGGCACCTGCGCTTCGCGCGCGATCGCCAGCAGGTGGAGATACATGTTGGTCGATCCGCCCATCGCATAGACCGTGGCGATGGCATTCTCGAACGCCTTCTCCGTCATGATGTCGCGCGGGCGGATGCCGGCTTCCATGAGGCGGTAGAGCGCGTCGACCGACGCCTTGGCCTGCGCGCGGACGTCGGCATGGATGTCGCTGCCGGCCTTGTAATCCGCCGGATGCGAGGCGCCGCGCGGCAGCATCATGCCCATCGCCTCGGCGATCGTGCTCATCGTGTTGGCGGTGAACATCGCGCCGCAGGTGCCGCTGCCCGGCATGACGTTGCTCTCGAGCTCGAGCAGTTCCTCGCCAGAGATGCGGCCGGCCTCGTTGGCGGCGCGACCCTCGACATAGTCCATGATGGTGAGGTTGTTGCCCTTCGAGGCCCACGCGCCGAACGAGACGCGGCCGGGCGAACTGGTGCCGGGATAAAGGACCAGGCCGAAGGCGTTGGTGCGGGCCAGCGGCATCAGGGCCGCCGCGCCGGTCTTGTCGCAACCCGAGATCACGATCATCGCATCGCCGTGATGGGCGTAGTGGCCGATCTCGAAACAGTCGGCCACCACGTCGCGCGACACCAGGCTGTAGCCGGCTGTGGGCGTGCCTTGCGTCAGGGCGTCGGACACCGCCGGCGCCCCGACGATCAGCCCGTTTCCGCCGCGCTCGGCCAGCAGCTCGACCAGCAGGTCGCCGATCGTGCGCACCCGGTTGTTACAGCGATGGGCGTTGGTGTAGGCGCTGGCGATCGTGACGACGGCGCTGGTCTGCGCCGTCTTGTCAGGCTCGAAACCGGCGGCGCGGAGTTCGACCCGGGATTTCTTCCAGAAGGTGCTGCTGTCTTTCTTCATTTCGTTCCTGCAGGAAAGGTTCTCGGCCAACCATTCTCTACGCCAATTTTACCCTCACGGCATCAGCAGGGACGATCCCACGGTCCTGCGGCCCTCCAGGGCCCGGTGCGCCTCCTCGGCATTCCGAAGCGGAAAGGTCTGCGCGATCTTCATCCTGACCGCACCCGATTGAACGACCTCGAGAAGGTCGCGCGCGCACTCTTCGAGGCCCGCCCGCGTCTCGGTGTAGGTCGCGAGCGTGCCGCGGGTCAGGGTGAGCGAACCCTTGTTTCCAAGTATCGAGATATCGAAGGGCGGGACCGGGCCCGAGGCATTGCCGTACGAAACCAGGTGGCCGAAGCGCCGTAGCGAATCGAGGGACGATTCGAAGGTGTCCTTGCCGACAGCATCGAATACGACAGTGGCCATGGCCCCGCCTGTGATCTTCCTGACTTCGGCAACGACATCCTCGCGTCCGTAGATGATCGGATGATCGCAGCCATGCTCGCGCGCGAGGGCGGCTTTTTGGTCGGTCGAGACCGTGCCGAGCACGACGGCGCCCAGCGACTTGGCCCACTGGCAGAGGATGAGGCCCATGCCGCCCGCGGCGGCGTGAACCAGCACGACGTCCTGCGGTCCGACGCGGTGGATTTGCCGTAAGAGGTACTGCGCGGTCATGCCCTGCAGCATCATGGCCGCTGCGGTCCTGTCATCGATCGAATCGGGAATGAGGATCAGGCGTTCTGCGGGAATCACGCGGACTTCGCTGTAGCTGCCCGGCACCGGCGCATAGGCAACCCGATCGCCCACCTTGATCCCGGTGACCTCGGCGCCGACTTCCTCGACGATGCCTGCGCCCTCGTTGCCCGGGATGAAGGGCAGCCGGAACGGGAAATTGCCCCGGCGTTGCGAGACCTCGACGAAGTTCAGGCCGATCGCCGTATGGCGCAGGCGTACCTCGTGCGGCCGGGGCGGCCTGACAGTGACCTCTTCCCAGCGAAGCACCTCGGGACCACCGAACTGATGAACGCGAATCGCGTGCGGCATGCTTTTCTCCCCCTAAACCCGAACCCTGGCGGCATGCATGGGCACGCCGGCGACGTCGCTGCGCATCTGGTAGATGCTACCGCATCTGTCGGACGGCCCGCCCTTCGATCCGGTCACGACATACAGGTCCCGAAGGTCGTCGCCGCCGAAGCAGAGGCTCGTGACGAGAGGCAACGGGATCTCGATGTCGCGACGATGCGACCCGTCAGCGTTGAACACGCGCACGATGCCGGCGTGGGCGACGGCGACCCAGACCGATCCGTCGACGGCCACCTTCATGCCATCGGGTGTTCCGTGGCCGCCGAAGGTCGCGAAGGGGCGCCACGGTCCGAGCGCGCCGTCCGCCTGGACGTCGTAGACGCGCACGACATCGGCCCTTGCATCGGCGTGGTACAGGAGGCGCTCGTCGGCCGAGAAGGCAATGCCGTTGCTGAGCAGGATGCCCTCTGCGACGGTATGGATCGTGCCGTCGAGATCGATCCGGTGCAGGAAGCCCGGCGTCGGCGTGTCGCCGCTGAACACACGGAATGTCAGCGATCCGACATAGACGCGCCCCATCGCATCGACCGTCAGGTCGTTGAAGCCGGTCGCGCCGGGCAACTGCGACAACGACAGAATCGGGGAGGTCTTGCCGTCGGCGATCCTGACGACGGCGATGTCGCGCCCGCCAACGACGAGAGCGTCTGCGCCGTGCATCGCCATCCCGCCGACACCGCGCCGCTTGGGAACGACTGTCGAGATATTGCCAGTCCGGTCGAGCAGGTTGACACCGCCGGCGGCGGCATCGCTGAAATAGAGGCCCGCGCCCGCATCCCAGACCGGGCCTTCGATCAATCCAAATCCTGTCGCCAGGCATTCCATGTGGGGTTCCCTTCCGTCTTTCATTCGAGGCCCCGGCGCAGTTCGCGCAGGATGTGGGGGCACCGCGCTTCCAGCCGGTCGACTCGGCCGCCCACGCCGATGGCCAGGATGCGGCCATGGTGCCGGACCGGCAGCAGCATGGCGATCAGACCGAAGCCCGGCATGATGTTGCGCGAGAAGACGTAACCCTGCCGGCGAACGTCGTTCACCTGCTCCATGAGCGTGGCGAGTGGAATGCGCCGGCTCGGATCGCGCTTGCGGGCGTTGATCCGGCGCAGAAGCGTCTCGATCTCGTCATCCGTTCGCGCGCTCAGCAGGAGATAGCCGAGCCCCGAGCCCGCCAGCGGTCTCACCGTTCCGGATCGCAGCCGGAGGTCGAGTGGCCGGCTCGACGAGATCACATAGATATACTGCGCCAGCAGATCGCTCTGCGTTCCCAGGCAGATCATCTCGCCTGTGACTGCGCTGAGATGCTGCATGAAGGGCAGGATGCGATTGTCGCCGAACAGCGCGTCCTGGACCCAGTGTCCAAGGGTGGCCACCCGCATCGTGGGCATGTAGGTGCGCGAGGCCTTGTCGTAGTCGAGAT
>JBILYJ010000377.1:0-5451 GCA_044377795.1 Reyranella sp.
CGATTTGCCGGCCTTTGGTTGAGCGAAGGTCTCTCCGCTCCGCACCTTCGGTGCTCCGGTCGAGACGACGTTTTTTGATTTACCCGAACCGCGCCTGCCAGTGCTCGGCGATCTGGCGGCGCGTCGCAAACCAGGCGCCGCCCTTCTGCTTCATGTGCGACACGATGCGGTCCAGCGCGGCGATGCGGCCGGGGCGGCCGATCATGCGCAGGTGAAGGCCGATCGACATCATCTTCGGGAACCGCTCGCCCTCGGCCCACAACGTGTCGAACGCGTCGTTCGTGTAGTCGGCGAAGTCGCGCGCCGAGACGAAGCGGTGGAAGCCCTGGTGATAGTGCATGTCGTTGGTGTCGAAGCTGTAGGGCAGCACAAGGTGCCGCTTGCCCGCGACCTCGACATGGAAGGGAAGGTCGTCGGAATAGTCGTCGCTGTCGTAGAGGAAGCCGCCTTCCTCGACGAGCAGGCGGCGCGTGTTGGGCGAAGGCGTCGAGCGGGTGTGCCAGCCGACGGGGCGCGTGCCGGCGATCTCGGTCAGCGCCTTGACGGTACGGGCGATGATCTCGCGCTCCTTCGCTTCCTCCATGTGGGCATGCTTCTCCCAGCGCCAGCCGTGGCAGGAGATTTCATGGCCGCGCGCCACCGCGTCGTGGATCAGCCAGGGCGACAGTTCGGCAGCCAGCCCGCAGGTGCTCACCGTGGCCGGAACGCCCAGCCGCTCCAGTGAGTCGGCGATGCGCCACCAGGCGGCCTTGGTGCCGTACTCGAAGTGCGATTCCATGCACCGGTCGGGAACGCCCACGACCTCGTCGGTGACCTCGTAGACCTTCTCGTTGTGGGCGTCGCCCGCCGACAACGACATCTCCGCGCCTTCCTCGAAGTTGATGACGAAGGAGACGGCGACCCGCGCGCCGCCGGGCCATCGCGGATCGGGCGGCGTGCGGCCGTAGCCCTTGAGATCGCGCATCGCGGTCACGCTTCCCGATGGCCGATGATGTCGGCCAGGGGACCGGCGAGGCCCTTGGAGTCCTTGGCGGTGGGGCGGCGATAGGTGCCCTGGGTGGCCTTGCGCGGATTGAGCCGCACGAGGCCCTCGGCCATCGTCACCGCGGCCTGGATGCCGTCGACCAGCGGCACCGGCACGCGGTCGCGGATCGTGTTGGCCATGCCGGCCAGAGGTGCGCCGGCCAGGATGACCACGTCGGCGCCGTCGTTCTTCACCGTGCCGAGCGCAAGGTCGATCAGGACCTGTTCCTTCTCGTGCTGAACGTCGTCGATCGAGCGGAAGCCCTCGTCGGGCGTGCGGATGGCGGCGCAGCGGCCGGACATGCCGTGCCAGTCGACGATCTCGGCGAACCATGGTTCGAGCGCCTTGGCGAAGCTCACGATCGCAAACCTGCGACCCAGGGTGCAGGCGACCAGCATCGCGGCCTCCGCCATGCCCACGACCGGGAAGTCGAACAGCTCGCGCGCGCCGCCGAGGCCGGGGTCGCCGAAGGCCGCGACGATGGCCGCATCGAAGGTGCCGCGCCGTTCGGCCAGCATCTCGAGCATCATGGCGCTGCCGATCGCGGCTTCGGCGCGCGTGGCGATATAGGGCACACCGCGCGGCGCGGTCATGGGCAGCAGTTCGGTTCCCGGGCTTGCGACCAGCTTGCCTGCAGTCACGAGTCGGTCGGTGACGCCGGTGGACGTGTTGGGATTTGCGACGAGGAGTTTCATAAGGCCATTCCTAGAAGTCGGCGAGCTTGCGCAAGCCCACAAGCCGGTCGCCGATCACGAGCGCCACGATGGCGAGAAGCACGAGGCCGGCGGAGATGGCGGCGATGGTCGGATCGGGCCGCTCCTCGACATATTGCAGCATCTGGATCGGAAGTGTCTTGGTCCAGGCGTCGGTGAAGAACATCGAGATCGGATAATTGTCCATCGACGCCAGGAACGCGAACATGCCCGAGGTCAGGAACGCGGGGGCGAGCGACGGCACCAGCACCCGCGTGAGCGCCGCCGGGTAGGAGCAGCCCAGGGTGCGGGCGGCGTCGATCAGCGAGAAGTCGAACAGCGAGAGCGCGCCGACCACGGTGCGCACGATGTAGGGCAGGGTGATGACCACGTGGGCGACCAGCAGGCTGGCATAGACGTCGCGCAGGCCCATCGCCTTGAAGCCCTGCAGCATGGCGATGCCGATCACCAGGCCCGGCAGCATCAGGGGTGAGACGAGAAACGTCGAGATCGTCTCGCGGCCGGGAAAGCGGCCGCGCACGAGCGCGATGGCGCACAGGGTGCCGAGGACCATGGCGACCGCGGTGGAGACGGCGGCGATCTGCAGCGAGACGAGGAGGGCTGGTACGAGTCCGCGCATGCCGGCGAGGCGCTCGTACCAGCGCAGCGACCAGTCGGGCGGGGGCAGGGTGAAGACCGTCGAGGAGCCGAACGACACGGCGATGGTGACGACGAGCGGCGTCATCAGGAAGAGGACGGTGAAGCCCGCGATGGCCCAGACGAAATACTGCGTGGCGCGTTCGACGGCGGTCATGTCTGGCTGCCTCCGATGCGGCGCGCCAGCCAGGTCGAACCGACGACGATCGACACGGCCAGCACCAGCAGGATGACGGCGGTGGTCGAGCCGAGCTGCTCGTTGCGCATCAGCAGGAAGGACCGGCCGGTCAGGGTGGACAGGGTCTGGAAGCGGTCGCCGATCAGCAGCGAGGGGATGACGAACATCGACACGCTCATCGAGAAGACGAAGGCGACGCCCGAGACGATGCCCGGCAGGCTGAGCGGCAGGGTAACGTGGGTGAAGCGGTAGAGCGGCGTGGCGCCCAGCGTCGCGCCGGCCTCGCTGAGGCGCGGATCGATCAGCTTCACCACGGAATAGATCGGCAGGATCATGAAGGGCAGGAAGATGTTGGCGGCGCCCAGCACCAGCCCGGTCTCGGTGAACAGCAGCCGCTGCGGCTCGTCCCAGAGGCCGAGACCGACGAGCGTTTGCGAGACGATGCCGTCGCGCCGCAGCACGATCTGCCAGGCGAAGGCCTTGACGACCGCGCCGACCGAGAGCGGCAGGATGATCGAGACCAGCATCACGATCTGCAGCACAGCGCCGGCCCGCGCGAGCGCGAAGGCGGCGGGATATCCGATCACGAAGCAGACGACCGTCACCCAGGCGGCGACCCTCAGCGTGTTGCCGACGACCCGCCAGTTGAACGGATCGCTCAGGAAAGTGACGTAGGGCTGGACCGTCAGGCCGGTCGGTCCCGTCAGGCTCTTCATGAAGAGCCAGAGCAAGGGAAAGGCGTAGACGACCAGCAGATAGAGAACAGCCGGCGCCGCGAGGAGGGCGACGGGATCCCGCCATGCCGAGGGGGCGCTCTTCGTCGTCATGGCGCCGGGTAGATCAGCGTGTCGGCGACGGCCCAGCCCAGCTTCATCTCCGTGCCGGGTACGGGCAGTCCATCGGACAAGTCGGCCGTCTCGACCATCAGCTGGTCGCTGCCCTGCGTCTCGAAATGAAGCTGGACCTTCGAGCCCTGGAAGACGGCGTCGCACAGGCGTGCCACCAGCGCATAGTCGCCGGGCGAATCGACCGTGATCCGTTCGGGCCGCACCGCCAGCATCACGGAGGCGCCGACCACGAAACTGCCGGGCGCGCGCAGCGGGCCGAAGGCGGTGTCGACGATGACGTGATCATAGTCCTGACCGACGACCGTGCCGAAGAGGCGCGAGGACAGGCCCACGAATTCCAGCGCGAAAGCCGTGGCGGGCGAACGGTAGATCGCGGCCGGCACGGCAAACTGCTCGATGGCCCCCTTGTTCATCACCGCGATGCGGTCGGACATGGTGAGCGCCTCGTCCTGGTCGTGCGTCACGAACACGGCCGTGATGCCCAGTTCGCGCAGCAGGCGGCGCAACTCGATCTGCATGGTTTCGCGCAGCTTGCGGTCGAGGGCGGAGAAGGGCTCGTCGAGCAGCAGCAGCTTGGGCTGCACGGCGAGCGCGCGGGCCACCGCGACCCGCTGCTGCTGGCCGCCCGACAAGGCGCGCACGGAGCGGTCGGCGAAGTCGGTGAGGTGAACCAGCGACAGGAAGCGCCGCACCGTCGGGCCGATCTCGCCCGCGGGATGCTTCCGCGCCTTGAGGCCGAAGGCGATGTTCTCGGCAACGGTCAGGTGCGGGAACAGCGCGTAGTTCTGGAAGACGACGCCGACGTCGCGCCGGTGCGGTGGCCTCGACCCGATCTCCTCGCCGTCGAGCCGGATGGTGCCGCGGTCGGCCGCCAGCAGGCCGGCGACGATGCGCAGCAGGGTGGTCTTGCCGCAGCCCGAGGGGCCCAGCAGCGAGAT
This sequence comes from Reyranella sp., assembly GCA_044377795.1. GTDB lineage: Bacteria > Pseudomonadota > Alphaproteobacteria > Reyranellales > Reyranellaceae > Reyranella. Next base: position 4,338 of record JBILYJ010000377.1, read on the forward strand.
GAACTCGCCGGCGGCGACCCTGAGGTCGACGCCGCCGAGCACGGTGACGCCGCCGAACGCCTTTTCGGCGCCGGCGACGTCGAGGAACGAATCAGAACTCACGACGCGGCCGCGCGACTACATCGCCATGTCGCGGTCCCAGCGCTTCACCCAGTCGGCGCGATTGTCGGCGACGAACTTCCAGTCGATCCCGAAGATGGTCGCGTTGGTCGGCGCACCGGCCGGCACGGGCGTATCCTTGTTGGTCGGCAGCGAGTAGGTGGCGGCCGAGAGCTTGGCCTGGACCTCCGGCCCGATCATCTCGTTGATGTAGCCCGCGGCCAGCTCGGGCTGCGGGCCGCCCTTCACCAGGGCGACGCCCGACGGCATGGCGAAGATGCCTTCCTTCGGGACCGCGATCTCCACCGGCGCCCCGGCGGCCTTGCGCTCGAGTGCCACCTGCGAGATCGCGCTCGAGATCATGAAGCCCTCGCCCTGTTCCAGCAGATTGTAGGCCTGCGGCATCTGGGTGTAGGCGGTCAGCAGGTTGGGCTTGATCGTCACCAGCTTCTTGAAGCCGGCATCGATGTCCTTCTGCGCCTCGGGCATCGGCTTCCCGCTGGCGAGAAAGGCGGCCATGAACAGGTTGGCCAGGCCCTCGGTGTTCTGCAGCGACGGCAGGATCACGCGGCCCTTGTATTTGGGATCGTAGGCGTCGGCCCACGACGTGGGCGCCGTCTTCATGGCCTTGGGATTGTAGGCTATGCCGAGCCAGGGCTGCAGGTAATTGCACCACATTCCGTCCATATGGATCGTGCCCGGCTTGAGGGCGGCGAGGTTGGGCACTTTGGCCGCGGTCAGCGGATCGAGCAGTCCCTCGGCGACGGCCGGGATCATGACCGGATCGTCCATCATGACGACCGACAGATACTGCTTGTCCTTGTTCTTCTGCATCTTCTCGAGGTTGACCAGGGAGCGCGAGCCCTCGAACACGACCTTGCAGGAGAACTTCTTCTCGACGACCGGCGCGATGATGGTCTCGACGAAGTTCTTGTGGCTGGCCGCGCCACCCACCACGAGTTCCTTCCCCTGGGCGCGCAGGATGCGCGGCGCGGCGAGTGCGGCCGTGGCAGCC
>JBILYJ010000378.1:0-5442 GCA_044377795.1 Reyranella sp.
GCGACCTGGCCCACCTCGTCGTTCTCGTGCAGCAGCGCGATTTCGTCGGCATCGATGAAATGCACCTCGCCCTCGATCCAGTCCTTGGCATTGTCCGCGGCGCGCACGCGGGCGCGCTGACCGGGCCGGGGATCGCCTTCCTGTGGCTGCGAGGGGCGCGGTGTTGCCGGCGTCGCGTCGCGGGCTTCCGCCAGGGCCTCGTCGGCGTCGATGTTCGTTCGGTCCCCGTGGCCGATCGCTTCCATGCGATCGCGCCAGGCCAGCAGGCGCGGATAGGGGGCCAACACCTCGCGGCAGTCGATGTGGCGGCCGCGGAAGAACCAGACGACGTGATAGGTGGCGAAGTCGGCGATGCAGGGCAGGTCGCCCAGCAGATAGGGCCGTCCATCCGACAGCATGTCGGCGATCCATTTCACCTGCGGCCGCACGAGCTGGAGGTTGCGGAAAGCGGCCTTGCGCACCGCCTCGATCGACGGCATCGGCAGGCCGTGCAGTTTGGCGCGATCGGCGTGCAAACCTTCGGGCATGTGGTCGGCGTTGATGCCCGACACGTAGAGCGCGGTCGGCCGCATGAACTGCTGCTCGGCCCACCAGGCGATGGCGTCGGCGGCGCCGGAAGTCTTCGAAGGAAAGAAACTGGGCTGCGGCACGCGCCGTTCCAGTTCCCGCGCGATCAGCCTGGTGTCGCACCAGACATCGGCGCCGTCCTGCAGCACCGGCGTGCGGCGATAGCCACCGGTCAGCGGCGTCAGCCTGGGCTTGGGCGCGATGGGGGGAATCTCGACCGCCCGCCAGGCCAGGCCCTTGAAGCCCATCATCAGGCGCGCTTTCTCGGCGAAGTTCGAGAAGTCGTACTGGTGGAGGATCAGGGAATTCGGGGACTCAACGATTGGCAGCGACACGGGCGAAGGTTTCCTTGAAGAGGGGGGCAATGCGTTTCGCGCCAGTCTGGGTCACGTGGTTGTTGTCGAAATAGTTGGGACGCCCGTCGGTGTCCGAGGCGCAGGCGCCATTGGCGCACATGAGGGGTTCGGGCGAGAGGATGCTGACGGCGTGCGGATAGCGCCGTGCGAGAAGGGCGAAGAACTTCCGGAGCTCGCTGTTTCTCGCCTGATAGTCGGCCAGGGGAAAACTCGCGGTTGAGACGGTCCGGTCATCCAATGCCACCTTCGCCCGATAGGATGGATCGAATGTACCGGCGATCGGCGTGCGCTCGAAGAAGGCGATGCGGAAGCCGTTGGCAACGAAGTCGGCGGTGTTCTGCTCGAACACCGGCACGCCGTCTAGAGCCCCCCAGCTCGACAGCGAGATGATGGTCGTGACGCCGCGGTCCTTCGCCTCTTTTATGATCGAGTTCAGAGCGCCGAGCGAACTCCAGCGGCCCGGGCCGAACTGGCCGATGAAGTCGCGGTTCGAGCGCGTGTAGTAGACCGGCACGCCATACGCGTTGCCCATCGCAGCCAGCACATCGCGATACTGGTCGGCATGCGAGTCGCCCAGCACGAGGATACCGGAACCGTTCTTGACCGCGTTCACCAGGCAAAGCCGGGCCATCGGGTGGAGGATCTGGTCGAGGACCGGGCACCGTCCCGATACGCGGTCCTGCTGCGCGCTGAACAGAAAGGCCACTCGCTCCGGATAGCGGAAGGTGGCTCCGTTGGTTGCGAGGATGATCGTGCCGATGGCCAGCGTGCCGATCGAGACGGTGCAGAAGGCACGGAACAGGGCACGTCGGTCGGTGATCAGCCGGCGCGAACGGATCGGCATCTCGACGAAGTGATAGGTCAGGCTCGCGAGCGCGACGGCCAGGATCATCGCCAGCGTCGACTCTAAGGCGTTCAGCGGGCGGTCGAGGACGATCGCGCCGATCGACAGCGGCGGCCAGTGCCAGAGATAGAGAGGGTAAGAGATCTTGCCGATGTAGCGGACGGCCCGCAGGCGCAGGAGCGCGAAATGACCGGTATGCAGCTCGATGAGCGCGAGCGCGCAGGCGGTGGCGGCGCAGGCTGTCAGTGTCTGCGCCGTCAGCGCAAGCTTCAGGTTCCCCAAGGTGATGAGCGGCACGATGCACACGAGGCCGACCGCGATAAGCGACAGGAAGGGGCGCGATCGGTCGGGCCCCTCGCGATACCTGCGCACGACGCAGAAGGCCAGGATGCCCAGGCCCAGCTGCCAGAGCCGTGCCGGCAACAGGTAAAAGGCTGTCCGCGGCGATAGGCCCGCGGTGTTGAAGGCAAAGTAGAAGAGCAGCGAAAGGCAGGGTATGCCGATCAGCAAGCTCCAGAACAGCCGGCGCCGCCCGCCTGCCACCAGGAACAGGGCGCCGAAGGCGAGGTAGAACTGCTCCTCGACCGCCAGGCTCCAGGTGTGGAGAAGCGGCTTCTCCAGCGGCAGGGCGAAATAGTCGCCTTCGTTCCAGTAATAGAAGTTCTGGACATAGAAAGGCTGGGCGATGAGCGACCACGCGAGGTTGTTCAGATCGCGTGGCAGCAGGAGGATGAAGGCTGCGGCGGTCGCGACACCCACGGTCAGGAACAGTGCCGGCGCCAGACGGCGGAAGCGGGCGGAGTAGAAATCCGCCAGGCTCGTCCGGCGCTCGAGGAGTGGAAACAGGTAGGCGCGCGAGATCACGTATCCCGAGATGACGAAGAAGATGTCCACGCCCAGGAAGCCATTGGGCACCAGCGTCGGGTAGGCATGGAACAGGACGACCAGCATCACCGCGATGGCGCGGAGCGTGTCGATTTCGGGAAGATACCGGCGGATCAACGAGTGGCGTTCCTGCTCGCCGGATCTAGCTGCGACTCTGGCCTCACGCCGCCTTCAGTACACCGTCATCGGCTTCTAGGGGAAGAGGATACCAGTTGCGCGACACAACCCAGTCGGGTCGCGGCTCGTTGCCGAGCTGCGGCCTGTTCGCGACCGTGTTGCAGGAGACGTAGATGTGCCAGCGGTCCTCGGCCGAGAGATTGTGGCCGGAGGCATGCAGCACGTTGCAATGGAACAAAACGCAGGTTCCGGCCCGGCCGGTGACCGCCACAGGCTCCGGCGAGCTCTTCAGGATCTCGATCATCCGTTGCTTCGGCATCGCCCAGAACTTGTAGGAAGTCGACTCGTCGTAGACCGGCTCGATGCGGCCGAGCTTGTGGCTGCCGGGGATCAGGTAGAGGGCGCCGCCCATCTCGGTCGTGTCGGTCATCATCAGGTTGAAGGTCGCCATGTCGGGCCGCCGGCAGCCGTCGCGCATCCACGAGCCGTAGTCCTGGTGCCATTGCCAGACCGTGCCCTCGATGGCCGGCTTGGTGTTGATCTTGGTGTGATAGACATAGACCCCGTCGTCCTTCAGCACCTGCTGCACCGGCCGCAGCAGGCGCGGCGTGCGGACCAGCGCGTGGAAGGGCTTCGAACGGGTCGCGCCGTCGTCCTCGTGAACGCGGAAGATGGTGCGGACGCCGCCGGTATGCTCGCGGACGACCTCCTCGCTGTCGACGCCGGAGAGGCGGGCGACCTCGCGGCGCAGCACCGCCACTTCGCTGCGGTCGAACAGGTCGGGGAACACGAGGAAACCGTCGCGATCGAATTGCTCGATCTGTTGGTCCGTCAACTCCATGACGCGGCCTCCCTTGCTGCTCTTCGGCGTTTTGCCGACGCTAACGCAAGGGTCCGACGGGGAGTAGGGGATTCTGGCCGTCTCAGGCGGCGGTGACGATGGGTGCTGCTGTGCGGGCGAAGCGGGCGTTGCGATAGGCGGCGACGGTCACCGCGGGGTATTTCGCCGGACGGTCCGCCGTGGCGCAGCCCGGCAGGCACTCGATCAGCGCATCGTAGGCCGGCGCCACGAAGTAGGCGATGGACAGGCGCCGGGCGCCGCCGCCCGCCCGCGGATTGGCCACGCGATGCAGGGTCGACCGGAAGCGGTCGTTCGACCAGCGCATCAGGAGATCGCCGATGTTGACGACGAATCCTTCCTCGACCGGCGGTGCCTCGTGCCACTTGCCGTCGAGGTCGCGCACTTCGAGCCCGCCATCGGCGGCCTCGTTCTTGAGGATCGTCATCATGCCGAGGTCGGTATGCTCGCCGGCGCGGAGCTGTCCCGGCCGGGGAAGCTGGCGCTGGGCGGGATAGTTGAGCGCCCGCAACATGCTGCAATGGCGCGCGAGGGCAGCCGCGAACCACTCCTCCGGCAGGTCGAGCGAGAGCGCGAAAATCCGGCTGATCGTGTCCTGCAAGCCTTCCATCGCCGACCAGTAGGCCCGCCAGGAAGGCTCGAAGCCGGGAAGGCCCGAGGGCCAGAGGTTGGGGGCGTAGTTCGGGTAGGCGCCGGGCGCGCTGTGATACCAGGGATCGTCCGCGGGTACGTCGAGCGGTCCGATGGCGAACACCTCCTTGTAGTCGGGTGGGGTCTCGTTGCCGGCCAGCCGCGCCAGGGTCTCCGTCCCCTCGGCGTGATAGGCGCGGTTCTGCTCGGGCCGCGGGCGTGCCACCTCCATCTTCCGGGGTGTCGGCAGGTCGAAGAAATCCCGCGAAACCGAGCGCATCGCCTCGATCGTCCCGTCGGGCACCCTGTGTCCGACGATGGCGAAGAAGCCGATCGACTCGCAGGCGGTGCGGACCTGATCGGCGACGGCACGGCGGCCGGACGGGCCACCGTCGAACCAGGGTCCAAGATCGATGATGGGAAAGGCAGCGCTTGTCATCCAGGGCCTCGTCCGGTTTTCCAGAAGACGGCTGCAAGCGGCATGCCAGAGGCGCGGTCGCTCGCGGGACGCGGGGCGGAACGCGGCTCTGGCCGGATTCGTCAAAGCGGGTCAAACTGTTGCAAATGAATGGCAGCTGACGACGGATCGAGGAGTGAGACGATGGACGGCGTGGTGAACATCGATGATCTGCGCAAGCTCGCGAAGAAGCGGCTGCCCAAGATCGCCTACGACTTCATCGAGGGCGGCACGGACGACGAGGTCGGCCTCGTCACCAACGAGCAGGCGTTCCGCAAGGCGCGCATCGTGCCGCGCTACCTCGTCGACGTCTCGGTGCGCGACCAGTCCACCACCCTGTTCGGCCGCACCTATTCCAGCCCCATCGGCATTGCCCCGACCGGTCTCGCCGGCCTGTTCCGCCACGGCGCCGACCTGATGCTGGCCGAGGCGGCGCGCGACGCCAACGTGCCGTTCATCATGTCGGGTTCCAGCACCGGCTCGATCGAGGATCTCGGCAGGCTGGCGCCCGACCATGGCTGGTACCAGCTCTATTCCGCCAAGGACCAGGCCGTGTCGGAGGATATGATCAAGCGTTCGGCCGATGCCGGCCTGCGCACCTTGGTCTTCACCGTCGACGTGCCCGAGGGCTCCAACCGCGAGCGCAACACGCGCAACGGCTGGTCGCGCCCGCTCAAGCTCACCTGGAAGACCAAGTTCGAGGCGCTGATGCACCCGGCCTGGATGA
>JBILYJ010000379.1:0-5441 GCA_044377795.1 Reyranella sp.
CTGGCCCAGGAAGTATGGCGGCAGCGAGCGGAGCTTCCTCGACCGCTACGTCGTGACCGAGGAACTGCTGGGCGCCAGCGCTCCGGCCGGCTCGCACTGGCTGGCCGACCGGCAATCGGGACCATTGCTGCTGCGCTTCGGCAGCGAAGAGCAGCGCACCGCTATCCTGCCGCGGGTCGCGCGTGGCGAATGCTTCTTCAGCATCGGCATGAGTGAGCCGGACTCGGGTTCGGATCTCGCGTCGGTGCGTACCCGCGCCGAGCCGGTGCCGGGCGGCTTCCGCGTCAACGGCACCAAGATCTGGACTTCGGGTGCACATCGCAGCCATTACTGCGTGGCGCTGGTGCGGACCTCGGGTCAGCATGGCGATCGCCACAAGGGACTGAGCCAGCTCCTGATCGACCTCGAGACGCCCGGCATCTCGCTCCGGCCCATTATCAACCTTGTCGGACGGCACGACTGGAACGAAGTGACGTTCCACGACTGTTTCGTGCCCGAGAGCTGCTTGATCGGGAACGAGGGGGACGGCTGGCTGCAGGTTACCAGCGAGCTCGCGTTCGAACGCAGCGGCCCCGAGCGCTTCCTGCAGAATCTCCATGTGTTGCGCGAACTCGTGCGGGTACTCGGCCGGCAGACCTCCAAACGTGCCGCTTCCCTTCTCGGACGCTTGATCGCGCGCCTGTGGAGCCTGAGGCAGATGTCGCTTTCCGTCGCCGGCATCCTGGAGGCTGGCCAGTCGCCCGCGATCGAGGGGGCGTTGGTCAAGGATCTGGGGACGATCTTCCAGCAGGACCTGCCCGAAGTGGCGCGCGTACTAGCCGAGTCTGACGCGACGAGCGAAGAGGACCTCGCTGACTTCCTCGATATCGCCCAGATGTCTACCCTGATGTCCCCCACCTACACGATCCAGGGCGGCACGACGCAGGTGTTACGCGGCATCGTGGCCCGCGGGCTTGGATTGCGTTGATCTGGTTTGCAGTCATTCACATGAGGGCAAGATGACCAGTGATGCGGGTCAATCGCGCGGAGGGCCGCTCGCGGGCCTCAAGGTGCTGGAGTTCGCCGGCGTCGGCCCGACGCCGATGGGCGCCATGATGCTGGCCGACATGGGAGCCGAGGTCGTGATGATCGACCGTATCGAACCCGTCGAACTCGGCAGCCCCAAGACGCCGGGCTTCGACCTGCTCCGGCGCAACCGCCTCGTCGTCAAGATGGACCTCAAAAACAAGGAGGCGCTCGACTGCGCGCTGGCCCTTGCCGACCGCGCCGACGTGCTGATCGAGGGCTACCGGCCGGGCGTGATGGAACGCCTCGGCCTCGGGCCCGACGTCTGCCATCCGCGCAATCCGCGCCTTGTCTACACGCGCATGACCGGCTGGGGCCAGACGGGGCCGCTCGCCGACCGGGCCGGGCACGATCTCAACTACATAGCCCTCACCGGTGCGCTGCACGCCATTGGTCGCGAGGGCGGCCCACCCGCTCCGCCGCTCAGCCTGGTGGGCGACTTCGGCGGCGGCGCCCTCTACATGGCAGTGGGCGTGCTGGCGGCGCTGCAATCGCGCCAGAGCACCGGCGTGGGCCAGGTGGTCGACGTGGCCATGGTCGACGGCGCCCTGTCGCTGATGACCGCCTTCTACGGCGGCTACGCCTCGGGCCGCTTGGCGCTCGAGCGCGGCACCAACATCGTCGATGGCGGCGCACCCTACTACGATGTCTACCAGTGTGCCGATGGCACTTACGTGTCGATCGCGCCGATCGAGACCCGGTTCCGGCGCGAGCTGTACGAAAAGCTGGGACTGCCGGCCGACGAACTGTTGGGCAAGGACGGTCCGGCACAGCGCCACGAGGTGAAGCCGCGCCTGGCCGAGATCTTCCGCCAACGCACGCGCGCCGAATGGTGCGAAATCTTCGCCGGCAGCGACGCGTGTTTCGCCCCGGTCCTGTCGGTTGCCGAGACGGCGACCCATCCGCACCATGTCGCCCGCCAGTCGCTGCCGGTGATCGACGGCGTCACGCAGCCGGCGCCCGCGCCCCGCTTTCTCGGCACACCTTCGCCGGCGCCGCGGCCGCCGCGTCGCGCAGGCACGGACACCGACACTGTATTGCCGCGCTGGGGCATCGATCCCAGCACGATCGCCCGCCTGCGGGCGGCTTCCGCCCTCGACTGAACAACCGGAGATCCAGATCCATGCACCCCCACGGCCCCTACGCCGATATCGCCGTCTCGATGGCCAACCGCGTGGCGGTGGTCGAGATCCGCCGACCGCCCAACAACTTCTTCGACCGGGCGCTGATCCAGCAGCTGCGCGAGGCCTTCGAGACCTTCGACCGCGACGACGAATGCCGGTCGCTGGTGTTGTGCGCCGAGGGCAAGAACTTCTGCTCCGGCGCCGACTTCTCGACGGATGGCCGCGCCCAGGAAAGTGCCCCGGTGCGCCAGCAGACGGCGGGATCGACCAACCTCTACAAGGAAGCCGTGCGGCTGTTCCGCTTCTCCAAGCCGGTGGTCGCGGCCGTCCAGGGCGCGGCGGTCGGTGGCGGACTCGGGCTGGCCATGGTCGCGGACTTCCGCGTCGCCTGTCCCGAGGCGCGCTTCTGCGCCAACTTCACCCGGCTAGGCACGCACCCGGGCTTCGGCCTGACCGTTACCCTGCCGCGCCTGATCGGCGTCCAGCAGACGGAGATGATGTTTTATACGGGCGACCGCATTCCCGGAGACAAGGCGGTCGACATGGGGCTGGCCAGCCTGCTGGTGCCGCTGGCCGAGGTGCGCTCGGCCGCTATCGACCTCGCCACCCGCATCGCGCAGTCGGCGCCGCTCGCGTTGCGGGCGACACGGGCCACCATGCGGCGCGGCCTCGCTGATGCCGTCGAAGCGGCCACGGATCATGAGTTCGTCGAGCAGGAATGGCTGTTCCGCACCCGCGACTTCCGCGAGGGCGTGCGGGCGATGGCTGCTCGCGAGCTTCCCGATTTCGAAGGCCGTTAGGAGCATCGGATAGTTGTGGCGCTGGAAGGCAATGGGGTCCTCGCTTTCACCCCGGTGTCCCCGGTCAGAAAGCGCAGCCTGAAGGCGGAACTGAATGCCGTATGGCTAAACAGCAGAGACGGCCGAGAAACCAGTGCGTTGGGTGGGGTCGGAGAGCTGTGCCTGAGGCGGTCGGGTGCAGTTTTGCGGACGGCCCTTGATGCCGTCGCCCGGGTCAGGACAGGGGGCGTTTATGGATTGGGTCCGTATGCGACCTAGCTTTCGCCCCATTCTTGGGGTTCATCTGGAGAATGTCGGTTTAGATAAATTGGGGAGGGGGAGATGCCACGGCCACTAGGTGTGATGATTCTTGCACTACTTTCATTGACCGCGTGTGGCTGCATGCCGGACACGGAGCCGCCCAGCGGCTGGCAAATGCGCCAGCCGCGGTCAGACGCTGCTGCGCCTACGCCAATAGTCTCGCCACCTGCACCGGCTGCCAGTCGACGCGACCGCGCAGCGTCTTGACCACATGGCATAACGTCAACGCCGGAAACGCAGCAAGCACCACCGAACACCAAAGTGTTATAATGTAACATTTCCTGCCATGACGAAGCCAACGGGCAGGCCGACAGGACGGCCTTCCAAATCTTCCAAACAGCTCGCCGACCGCATCGGCAAGGAGATGATCAACGGGCGTGACCTGATGAGCATCTGCGCGGAGCCGGGCTTCCCGGATCGTGTGACGGTCTACCGTTGGGCGTGGTCGAACCCTGCTATTGCAACGAGACTTGAGAAGGCGCGCGAGGCCCTAGGCGATATGGCATTATTGAATTCCGACGCACACAGTGCTCGGTCGGAGCATCGGACTTACTGAAGAACAGATGGCCCACCTCGGCGACGATCCACTGCCTATTCTGGCGTGCCCAGATCGAACTTCAACGGCGTGAAACCGCGCAGTTCAAGGGGACTTCAAATAGGCGGGTCGAGCTCGCCAGCCAGCACCTGTTGCACCTTTCCGAATGGCAAGACGTCCTGCGTTGGCTGATTGAAGCCTATCTTGAAACGCCGTCCGGGCAATCGGCGACTCTCCGTGACCCACACCAGGGACAGGGCGGACTGAATAGTCCAATCCTAACTCCGGCACAGGACCATTTCAGGGAGAGCGGTTCCCGAACACGTACGGCTCAAGCGACGCCTGCGCTTCAGTGCGCATGTGATGCCATTTTGCGGGACCACCGTAATAGGCGAGGCTGCCAGGCTCGGCGTTACCGTCGCCGTTGTAGTAGCTGAGACAGTCGCGCAGCGGCGCGGTCATAAGGTCGGCCTCTCGGCAATGCTTCGCGTACGCGTCCTCATTCTCTTTCTTCACGTCGACGATGCGTGCGCCGCGCTGCTTCATGGTCTGCAGCATCCACACCACATAATCCGTGTGGCCTTCCAGGCCGCGCGTAAAGTTGAACTGACCGCCTCCACCCTGCGGGCCCGACATGATTAACAAGTTGGGAAATCCGTGGCTGTGCAGGCCGAGGAAGGTACGCACGCCTTCATCGCGCCACTTGTCGCGCAGAGTGCGGCCATCGCGGCCTTCGATCATGTTGAAAGTGCCCGTCGCCATCCACTCGAAACCGGTGGCATAGATGAGCGCGTCAAGTTCGTATTCGACGCCCTCGTGCACGACACCCTTGGGCGTAATCCTGTTCACGCCCAAGGGCGCAGTATCAACCAGATGTACGTGTGGAAGGTTGAAGGTCGGCAGATACTCATCGTGGAAGGTCGGCCGTTTGCAGCCATAGGGATAATAGGGTTTCAGCGCCGCCGCGGTTTTGGGATCCTTTACAACCTGGTCCACGCGCGCACGAATCTGCTCCATGATTCGGAAATTTGTGTTGAGCTGCGCCTGGACCATCTCCTCGGGCGACAACTGGCGTTCGTGGACCTTGCGTTCCTTCAGCTGGGTGACGCGGCCAGCAAGGAAGTCGTCGTTGCCCTGCAGGGCTGTGCGGCCGGAGGAGATCGTGGCAAGACGCTCGCGCCGCGCCTTGGCCCAGCCCGGCTCCTTCGACCATGCATCGATCTCTTCCTGCGTCGTGGCGCGCTGGTCGCGCACGTCGATGGTCGAGGGCGTGCGCTGGAAGATGTAGAGTTCCTTGACCACTTTGGCGATCTCGGGAACCACCTGCACGGCCGTGGCGCCGGTACCGATGATACCAACGCGCTTGCCTTCAAGATCGTAGGTGTAGTCCCATCGAGAGGTATGAAACGCCTTGCCTGCGAAGGTCTCCATGCCTTCGATACGTGCCAGCTTGGGCGTGGTCAGAATGCCGTTGGCGAGCACAACGTACCGCGCGCGCATGCGATCGCCCCGGTCGGTCTCGATCGTCCATCGCGCGCCATCCTCATCCCAGGTGGTGCGCTCGACGGTGGTGTGGAACAGGCAGCGGTCGTAGAATTTGTGTCGTTCGGCCATCGC
>JBILYJ010000034.1:0-20815 GCA_044377795.1 Reyranella sp.
CATCGGGGATCCGGGAATGCTCACGCTCTATCATGGCTGGAAATCGTCGGCGTCGCGGCGGGTGCGGTTGTGCCTGGCCGAGAAGGGTCTCACCTTCGAGAGCAAGGTGATCGACCTCACGAAGATGGAGCATCACGCGCCGGCCTTCCTGAAGCTCAACCCCAACGGCGTCATCCCGCTGCTGATCCTCGAGGACGGGCGCTCGCTCTACGAGAGCGGCACGATCTGCGAATACATCGACGAGACCTGGCCCGAGCCGCCGCTGCGGCCGGCGGACGCCTACGGACGCGCGTTGATGCGCAACTGGATCCGCCATGTCGACGGGCTGATCGGCAACCTGATCATCTTCAACTGGGCGCACTCGATGGCCAAGGTCGCCACGCAGTGGTCAGACGCCGAGCTTGCCGAAAAGCTCGCCAACGTCCCCAGCAAGGAACGGCGCGAGGCGTGGCTGCGCACCGCGCGCAAGCCCTACACCGAGGAAGAGCGCCAGGAGGCGCGCACCAGATTGAAGGTCGGGCTGGTCGACCGCATGGAAGAGACGCTGCGCCACAGCCGGTGGCTGGCCGGCGACAGCTATTCGCTGGCCGACATCGGCGCGGTGCCCTTCATCAAGCGGATCGACGAGGAGATCGCGCCGGAGGAGATCACACCGACGAAGCATCCGAGGGTGGCGGCGTGGTGGACGGCGATCCAGTCGCGGCCGGCCTTCGCCATCGCCAAGATAGGACCTTTCACGGACTGAAGAGAAGCAGGGATGAGCGGCGCGCGCGCCGTCACCCTGCCCATTCTCCGGTGAGAACGATCCTGGAAAGACGGTCAGGCGCGCACGAGCGACTTGATGGCAAGCGCCGGCTTGCCGGACTTCTCGGCGACCTCGCGATCCTGCTCCTCGATGATCTGCCGGGCAGGCAGATCTTTTTCGAGCCCTTCGAGGGCCTCGAGCGGTACGCGGCGGTTGGAGCGCTGGCTGCCGTCCTCGTAGATGACGTTGAACAGCACGTATTCCGAACGCTTGTTGGATTTCTTACCCATCGGGGCCTCCATATCGGTTCAAGTCCGTCGACCTAGAGGGGGCTCGTGCGGGCACCGGACGAGGCTCGCGCGCCCGATCGACGGATCGACGCGACACTCCAGCAACTGTCGCCCGTCGCTCCGGGTTCCCGCCACGCCCGCGCAACCGCGCCCGTAACAGGAAAGCCAAAGAAAAGCCCCGCACCCAGAGGGTGCGGGGCCAATCTCGCATTCTGAGACGTGGCCGCCGTTACCGGCGGCCGCGCGATCAGCCGATCGTCTTCAGGTTGTCGGCCGCCATCTTGCCGCTGCGACGGTCAGCGACGAGTTCGAACTCGACCTTCTGACCTTCGTTGAGCGTGCCCAGGCCGGCGCGCTCAACGGCGCTGATGTGCACGAAGGCATCGGCACCGCCGTTGTCCGGCTGGATGAAGCCGAAGCCCTTCTGAATATTGAACCACTTCACGGTTCCCGTCGCCATGGGTAACCCTTTCACTACTTTAGATATGCTGAACCGCGCGGCGTCCCAGTCATGAAAAAGGAACGCGCAGCCGGCCGTCGAATTCGCACTGGTTTTCGGGATCAAAGTTCGGGAGCGAGCTGCCGGCGAAGCCGGGAACGCGGACCAAATCGTCTGTCCGTCTATCGACCGGGTGCATATGGCCTTTTGCCGGGACTTTTGCAAGGACCGTTTGGCCGCGGGCAGCTAGGGTCCTCCGAGACATGCAGGGGGAGTTCGCGGTGGCCAACAATCCGAAAGTGCTCATCGCGGGTGCGGGCCCGGTGGGCCTGACCCTCGCCAACGAGCTGGTGCGGCACGGTATTTCCGTCCGTATCGTCGACAAGTCGGCCGCCCGTACGGACAAGTCCAAGGCGCTCGTCCTGTGGAGCCGCACGCTCGAACTGCTGGACGATGCCGGCTATGCCAAGGACTTCCTGTCGTCGGGCGTGCAGGCGCATGGCGCGCAGATTTCGACCGGCAACCAGGTCGTGGCGAGGGTCTCGTTCGACCTGATCGACAGCCGCTTCGCCTATGCGCTGATGATCGCGCAAAGCGAGACCGAGAGGGTGCTCGAGGAACGGCTGGCGGCGGCCGGCGTGACGGTCGATCGCACGGTCGAGCTGACGGGTTTCTCCGACAGGGGCGCCTCCGTCGAAGCGGTGCTCACGAAGGCAAGCGGCGAGCGGGAAGCGATCGAGGCCGACTGGCTGGTCGGATGCGACGGCGCCCACTCGACCGTCCGGCACGGGCTGGGCTTCGCGTTCGAAGGCTCGACGCTCCAGTCGCACTGGGCGCTGGCCGACGGCCACATCACGGGCCTCGAGCCCGCGGACCATCTCCACATCTTCTGGCACCGCGACGGCATCCTCGCCTTCTTCCCGATCGGCGGCGACCGTTGGCGGGTGATTGCCAATCTCGGTCCGGCCAGGGAGGGCGAAACCCATCCCGACCCGACCCTCGAGGAGATCAATGTCCTGATGGCGCGTCGCGGCTCGCCGGGGATCGTGATGTCCGATCCGGTCTGGCTCGCCGCCTTCCGCATCAACGAGCGCAAGGTCAGGGACTATTCCAGGGGCCGCGTGTTCCTGGCGGGCGATGCGGCACACATCCACAGCCCGGCGGGCGGCCAGGGCATGAACACCGGCATGCAGGACGCCTTCAACCTCGCCTGGAAGCTGGCGCTGGTCATCGACGGCGCCGCGAAGCCGTCACTGCTCGAGAGCTACTCACCGGAGCGCACGGCGGTCGGCGACCGCGTGCTGAAGAATGCCGGCCGCCTCACCGAAGCGGCGACGCTCAGCAATCCACTGCTGCAGGACGTGCGCAACGCGGTCCTGCGCTTCGCGGCGACCTTCCCGCAGTTCCAGCACAAGGTGGCCGACCAGCTCGCCGAGATGGATATCGGCTATCCCGACAGTCCTCTCACGGAGAGGAACGGTCGCGTGGCCGACGGGCCGAGACCGGGCGAGCGCTGGCCGCACCGGCTGCCCGAAGGGGCCGGCGGCCGGAAGTTCACCGCCCTCGGGCCGGCCGATGTCGTGGCGGGTCTCGCCGCGAAGTTTCCGAAACTGGTCGTCGCCGCGCCGGCAAGGGATCCGGCTCACTCGACCGCGCTGCGGTTGATCCGGCCCGATGGATATGTCGGCTTCGCCGGGTCGCCGAAGGACGCCCCCCAGGCCGAAGCCTACCTGACGATCTTGAGCCCCTGAGCCGTCGGTGTCGCGGCCCCGGGCTTCGCCGGCAGGTCGCGGAACGTCATGAGCCAGCCGCGGGCCTCGAGCGGATCCGTGAACACGCGGAACGGCCGCGCTCCCACGCGCTGCTTCAGCAGCACCGCCATGTCGATGTTCAGGGCGCCCAGCACGACCATGGCCACGGGACCGGCCTCGCCGCCAACGCCGTATTCGACCACCGCCCGGGCCACCGACTCCAGGTCGTCGCGATCCAGCCTGAGATTGCCGAGCGTGAGATCGACCAGCTTGGCATGGGCCTTCGTCCCTTCCCGCACGGTGGCATTGAGATAGTCTTCGATATCCTGCCGGCCAATGTCGCCTTGTCCGACGACGCTCAGAATTCCGAACTCGTCGCTGCGCATCCAAAGAAGCGGCATAGATACCCTCTCACGCTTGAACGAACGCGCCCCAAAGAGAAAACGCCGCGCACGAAGAACGTTGCAGTTAGAGATCAGGTATTTGAAGCGGATATCCGGACACAGTCACCCCCTCCTTTCGCAGGTCTGGCGCTCCTTTCGCGACGCTGGCAAATTCCCCTGCCATGCCGCTGCACTGGACCATCGACTCCAAAGCGAAGCTCCTCACCGTCGTGGCGGAGGGCGATGTCACGCGGGCCGAATTCGAATCCTATCTCGACCTGATCGATCAGGCCGGCCTTCACACGTATCGCAAACTGTTCAACGGCATAGACGCCGACACCAGCATGGGGCCGGAGCACATTCTGGCAATGGGCGTGCGCATGCGCACGTCCCACCAGGTTCAACCCGTCGGTCCGCTGGCCGTCGCCGTCGCGGAGGACAAGGTCGCCATGTTCTCCCGCGTGCTCGGCATGCTGGCCGCGGCGACCAGACCGATGCGCGTCTTCCATGAAGCCGGTCCGGCCCACGACTGGATCCTGAAACAGCCGCCTGGCAGGAGCGCAGGTCCCTAGGATCAGCGGCGGCGGCGCGCCTTTGCCCGGGACGTCGCCGGGACCTCCTCGTCGCGGCTGAGGTTGTCGTGATGCTCGTCCATGAGACGGTAGTCCATGGTGAGTTCCTCTCCGGCCTTGATGTCGCGCAACGCGTAGTAGGTCACGTCGCCATCGTCGGAGCCGATGTTGGGATCGGCATCGTGGTTCATGTACCAGCCGGTTGAGATCCGCAGGAAATCCAGCGGCGCCCAATAGCCGCCGCCGCTGCGGATGCCGAAGCGCTTGATGAGCTGGACCTGCGGCGAGGCATGCGCCCGGGCGAGCGGAATGAAGCGGCTGTCCTTGCCGTCCCAGACGCGAACCAGCTCGTCCTTCCTGATGTCGATGTCGGCAAAGCAGCCGAGACCGTGGATCGAGGATGCACCGAGATAGACGAAAGCCTTGCTGTTCTTGCGCTTCATGGATGGACGACTTTCGTAGAGGCAGTGGACGTCAGCTCTTCACGATGAACGGCTTTGCCGCGGCATCGTAGTCGGCATAGCCCAGGGTCGCGCGCAGATCGGCCGGCGACAGCGCGGCCTTGCTCTCCGCCTCGCCAGCCTTGAGCGCCGCCAGTCCCGCCTTCATGCCGGCGGCGGCCGGCGACAGCATACCGGTCGGATAGGTGCCGATCTTGAAGCCGAGCTTGAGGGCTTCCCTCTGCGAGGGCGTGGCGCGGGGCGCGCCGGGCGACAGAACGGCGAAGGACGGCCGGCCCTTCGCGGCGGCGATACCGCGCTTGATCTCCTCGTCGTCGGCCGGCGAGTCGAGGAACAGGATATCGGCGCCTTCCTCGACGTACATCTCGATGCGCGCCACGGCCTCGTCGATGCCCTGCGTCGGACGGCAGTCGGTGCGCGCCAGCACCAGGATCCCGGACTCCCTGGCCGCCTGCACGGCCGCGCGGATCTTCATGCGCGCCTCCTCGCGCGGCAGGCAGGGCTTGCCCGCGGCCGTGAGCGCGCGCGGCGTGATCTTGTCCTCGATGAGCACGGCGGCGGCGCCAGCGCGGCCATAGGCGCTGACCGTACGCTGCACGTTCATCGCATTGCCGTACCCGTGATCGCCATCGGCCAGGACCAGCAGGTCCGGCGCCGCGCCGCGCACCATGTTGAAGGAGTCGAACATCTCGCCGAACGAGACGAGATCGAGGTCGGGACCGCCCAGGCGACTGGCGGCCACGCAGGATCCGGAGAGGAATGCCGTCCTGAAGCCCTCGCCATAGGTCAGCTTGGCGGTCAGCCCGTCCCACACGGCCGGCATGACGACGAGGCCGGGCTCGGCCAGCAGGGCGCGCAGACGCTGGGGGGCAGTGGTCACGACGATCTCCTCGAATTCTTCGGAAAGGCGGCGGACGATAGCAGACCGTACGGGCGGGTCGACACCGCGACTGTCTGCGGTCTAGGCTTTAAGCCGCACTGCAATCCAACGGAGACCCAAAGCACCAACAGCAAGACATCGCGGGAGGAAATCAAAATGAAAGTCGACAAGACGCGTTTCGTTTCGATCTGCATCGCGGCAGGACTCATCGGGTGGGCCGGCACCGGATGGGCACAGAAAAGCGGCGGCACGCTGCGCATACAGCACATGGACACGCCGCCCAGCGCCTCCATCCATGAGGAATCGACCGTCTCGGTCGCCGTCCCCTTCATGGCGATCTACAACAACCTCGTCATCTTCGATCAGAACGTTCCGAAGAACAGCCTCGAGTCCATCGTGCCCGACCTCGCGACGAGCTGGGAGACGAAGGACGGCGGCCGCAAGCTCGTCTTCAGGACACGCGACGGCGTGAAGTGGCACGACGGAAAGCCGTTCTCGGCGGCCGACGTGGCCTGTACCTTCGATCTCATCCTCACGCCGGACAGGCTGCGCCGCAATCCGCGCAGCGCCTGGTACACCAATCTCGAGAAGGTGACCGCCGACGGCCCCTCGGAAGTGACCTTCCACCTGAAGCAGCCGCAACCCTCGCTGCTGGCGCTCCTCGCCTCGGGCTACACGCCGATCTATCCCTGCCACGTGCCGGCCGCCGACATGCGACGCAAGCCGGTCGGCACCGGCCCGTTCAAGCTGGCCGACTTCAGGATGAACGAGGGCATCAAGCTGGTGAAGAACCCGGACTACTGGAAGCCGGGGCGCCCCTATCTCGATGCCATCGAGTTCTCGATCATCGCCGACCGCTCGACACGCATGCTGTCTTTCGTCGCCGGCAAGTTCGACATGACCTTCCCGGCCGACGTCACCGTGCCGTTGCTGAAGAACATCAAGCGCGACGCCCCCCAGGCGCAGTGCACGATGCGCGAGAGCGGCGTCAGCACCAACCTGATCATCAATCGCGAGGTCGCCCCCTTCGACGATCCGAAGATCCGCCGCGCCATGGCGCTGACGCTCGACCGCGACGCCTTCATCAGGATCCTGAGCGAAGGCGAAGGCAGGATGGGCGGCGCCCTGCTGCCGCCTCCCGACGGCGTCTGGGGCCTGCCCGAGGAGAAGCTGAAGGGTCTGATCGGCTATGGCGACGTTGAACAGTCCCGCGAGGAAGCCCGGAAGCTGATGAAGGAGGCGGGCTACGGGCCTGACAAGCGGCTGAAGCTGAAGGTCAGCACCCGCAACATCGCCACCTTCAAGGATCCGGCGGTGATCCTCATCGACCAGCTCAAGCAGATCTGGATCGATGGCGAGCTCGAGATCATCGATACGAGCGTCTACTACAACCGCGTCTTCAAGAAGGACTATGTTGTCGCCTTGAACCTGACCGGCAGCGCGGTCGACGATCCGGACGTGACCCTGTTCGAGGGCTATGCCTGCGGATCGCTGCGCAACTACAACAACTACTGCAACCCGGAGATGACCAGGCTGTTCGAGGAACAGTCGCGCGAGACCGACCGCAGGAAGCGGCAGGAGATGGTCTGGGAGATCGACCGCAAGCTGCAGGAGGACGTGGCGCGACCGATCATCAGCCACGGCCGCGTCGCCGGATGCTGGCAGCCGCACGTCAAGAACGTGACGCTGCACATCAACAGCATCTACAACAACTGGCGCTTCGAGGACGTCTGGCTCGATCGCTGACGCCGGTTCAGCCGGCGGCCTTCAGCAGGAGCTTGCCGGAAACGCCCCGGCCTTCGAGGCGGCGGTGCATGTCCGCCGCCTCGGCCAGCGCAAACACGCCCTCGATGGGCATCTTGAGCCAACCGTCGACGAGACCGGCCATCACCTGGTCGACACCCTCCCGCCATTCGGCCGACGTCTGGTCGATATGGCCGAGATGCAGGCGGGTGAAGGTCTGGGAGCGTGGCAGGATGCGCTCGCGGATGTTCTTGAAGGGCTGTCCTTCGGCTTCGCCGATGCTGATGACGTGGCCCAGCATCTTCACGACGCCGAACGTCCGGTCGAGCATGGTGGCCCCGTAAGAATCGATGGCGAGGTCGACGCCTTTCCCGCCCGTGAAATCGAGCACGGCGCGCTCGAAGTCCTCCTGGGAGGTCACCACGACCCGCGAGGCGCCGTAAGCTAGGGCCTTCGCCTCCTTGCCCGGCGTCCCCGTCGTGCCGATGACGCGCGCGCCGGCATGGACGGCGAGCTGGGTGCACATGAGACCGACGCCGCCGCCGATCGCATTGACCAGCACGGTGTCGCCCGGCCCGATGCCACCATAAATCGTCCACATCATGTGCCAGGCGGTCAGCGCCTGGATGGGAAACGCCGCCCCCACGTCGAGGCCGACCGCATCGGGCAGCTTGATCAGGCCCCGCGCCGAGGCGAGACACTTCTCGGCATAGGCGCCGCCCTTCTCCGGGAAGGTCGCGACGCGGTCGCCCACCTCGACACCCGTCACACCCGGTCCCAGCGCCGCCACCGTTCCCGAGACCTCGAAACCCAGGATCATCGGATAGGTCATGGGATGCGGATAGATGCCCATCCGGACCTGGGTGTCGGCCCAGTTGCAGCCGGCATAGGCCACGTCGATCAGCACCTCGCCCGCACCGGGCACCGGATCGGGCAGATCGGCCAGCACGAGCTGCTCGGGCCCGCCGGTGGCATGGATGACGACGGCCTTCATGAGGTCCTCCCGTGACGTTTGCGGCAGGAGCCTTGCAGCTTCGGTGCCAGAAGCGGGCCGGCAGGGGCCCGGGCGCGGCTCAGCCCTTCTCCGCCAGCACCTCGCGGAGACGGGCCGTCGCGGCCCGGCCGATGCCGAGCGGGTCGGTCATGCCCTCGAGGACGAGGCGACTGGTCGACCGCGTCGGCGATTCGACGCGGCGCAACCGGTCGAGATTGATCATCACCGACCGGCCCAATCGCACGAACGGGCCGGACGGCAGCACCTCCTCGAAATGTGCCAGCGTCCGCAGGATCATCACCGGCGGCTGCCCGGCCACGAACACGCGCACGAAGTCGCCGTCGGCGCAGATCGCGACGATTTCCGCCGGCGCGACGAGCAGCGTGCGGCGGGGCGTCCTGAGCTCGATCGTGCCGGGGCCGGCAGGCAGCGCCGACAGCGCGATCTCCCGTTCGGCCCGCGCCAGCGCCCGTTCCAGGCGGGCCGGCTCGACCGGCTTGAGAAGGAAATCGACGGCCTCGACGGCGAAGGCATCGACCGCGTGCTCGGCATAGGCCGTCACGAAGACCACGATGGGGCGGCGTTCCAGGGAATCGAGGAGGTCGAAGCCGTCACGGCCACCGCCCAGTTCGATGTCGAGGAAGACGAGGTCGGGCTGCGTGCTTGTGACCTGATGGCGAGCGGCTTCGGTACTGTCGGCCTCGCCGACGATCTCCACCTGGGGATGGGCCACCAGCAGCCGCCGCAGGGCGCTGCGGGCCAGCGGCTCGTCGTCGACGATCAGGACCCGCACGGCTCGCCCTGCAGTTCGAGCGTCGCGATCACCTTCTTGTCACAGGCACGCGCGCCGACCTCGTGCAAGGTGAAGACGTGGCGGTCCGGATAGTGCAGCGCGAGGCGACGGCGCACGTTCTCCAACCCGATGCCAGGACGCTGGCGACGGGCCGATCGCCGCGTCGTGTCGAGCGTGCCCGTGTTCTCGATCTCGACGTGGAGCGTATCGCCCGAGAGGCGGATGTCGACACGGAGCTCGAGTCCGTCCTCGCGCCGGCCGTGCTTCACGGCATTCTCCACGAGCGGCTGCAGCAGGAAGCTCGCGATGCGCCGTTGCGCGGCCTCGGGCGTCACGTCGAGACGGGTATGCAGGCGGTTGCCGAAGCGCGCCCTCTGGACGCCGAGATAGGCCATCAGGCCGGTAACTTCGCTCGAAACCGTTACGACCGTGTGGTCGATGCCGTCGAGAGAATGCCGGAGGTAGGCCGTGAGATTGCGCAGCATCTCCAGGGCCGCGGCCGGATGCTCGGGAATCTCCTCGGCCACGCCGTTCAGGGCGTTGAAGAGAAAGTGCGGATCGAGCTGAAGCCGCAGCCGCTCGAGTTCGGCGCGCAGGGCCTCGGCCTGGGCGCGCATCGCCTTGCGATGCTGCGCCTGCTCCGCCAGTTCGGCGCGCAGCCAGAAATAGGCGAGGCTCCACCCCGCCAGGACGAAGAAATAATGCACGAGCGGGACGAGGAATTCACGGGCCCCCTCGTGATCCGGCGTCACGAGCCAGGGAAGGGCTTCATGGGCGACCACGATCATGGTCGCGGTGACCAGAGCGCCGAGAAGCGAAAGCAGGGCGATCAGGGCCATGCCTGCGATCGACACACGGGCTTCGAAACGGCGCGAGACGTAGACGGCACGCATTGCCGTCGAGATCGCGACCAGGCAGAGAAGAATGAGCCCCGTGCGGGCGAAGGCGACACCGTAGCTGTGAAACGCCACGCGCTGCGCCATGAGATTGGCGATTGCGAAGAGTCCCCATCCCGCGAGTTGGGCCCGCCAGAACAGGGGCAGGCCGTTCCAACGGGCAAGCAGGAATGCGGGCAAGATCGTGAACTCCGGAGGGCGCGGCGGAAGTCCGGCGGAAGATTGGGCATTTGGCGCAGCGAGGCAAGCGCCGCCCCTCCCGGGGCGTGCGAGCACCGTTCGCCGAGTTTCCTGCCGCGTTCATCGACTGGGACCCGGGCTGCCAATTTACCGCCCGAAAGTCGATGGCATCTTTGCATGGACGCAGTGGAGTGGAGGTAGCAATGGCGACGGTGCGATACACGGTCAGGGACAACTGGGGTTCGGGCTTCATCGGCAACATGACCGTCGAAGGAGGCTCGTCCGGCATTCATGGCTGGACCGTCGAGTTCGATGCAGGCTTCGCCATCACCAACATCTGGGGCGCCGAGATCGTCAGCCGTGTCGGCACCCACTATGTCCTGCGCAACGCCTCCTACAATGCCGACGTCTCGTCCGGTGGCAGCGTCACCTTCGGCTTTCAGGCGACTCCCGGCGCCAGCGGCGGCACGACGGCGACCGGCCTGTCGCTGAACGGCGCCGGCGAGGAGCCGCCCCCGGTCCTGCCAGCGATCTCGGTGGGCGACGCGTCGGTTGTCGAGGGCAGCAGCGGCACCAAGCAGATGGTCTTTATGGTCAGCCTCTCCCAGGCTGCCACCGGACCGGTGACGGTCAACTACGCAACCACCAACGGCACCGCGACGGCCGGCCAGGACTATGTCTCCAAATCCGGCACGATCTCTTTCGCGGCCGGCGAGACCCAGAAGACGATCAGCGTCACGGTCAACGGCGACGTGGCGGCCGAACTCAACGAAACGCTGGCACTCACCCTGTCTTCACCGACCGGCGCGACGATCGCCGATGGCGCCGCCATCGGTACGATCCTCACCGACGAGGCCATCGTCCCCAAAATCGCCATCACGGACGCCATCCTCAAGGAAGGCGACAGTGGCACGCGCGATCTTTCCTTCACCGTCACCTTGTCACAGGCTACCACCAACACGGTCACGGTGACCTACGGCACGGCGGACGACACCGCCACGGCGGGTCAGGACTATGTCGCAAAGACCGGCACGCTGACCTTCGCGCCCGGCGAAACCACCAAGGTGATCACGGTCAAGGTCACGGGCGACACGGCGATCGAAGGCAACGAGACGCTCAAGATCAACCTGTCGTCGCCGAGCGGCGCCACCATCGCCGACCGGGTCGCGACCGGGATGATCGTGAACGACGATGCGCGGATTACCGTCGCCAACACCTCGGCCACGGAAGGCAACGACGGCACCACCAATCTCGCCTTCACGGTCAAGCTCTCCGCGGCGGCCTCCGGGCCTGTCACCGTCGCCTACGCCACCAGCAACGGCTCGGCGAGGGCCGGCCAGGACTACATCGCCCAGACCGGCACTCTGACCTTTGCCGCCGGTGAGACGTCGAAGGTCGTGAACGTCCGGGTGATGGGAGACACGGCGGTCGAGGGCAACGAGACGGTGAGGCTCACCCTGTCGTCGCCGACCGGTGCCGTAATCAAGGACGGGTTCGCCATCGGCACCATCGTCAACGACGACAGCACCGCGCTCCCCTCACTGTCGATCAGCGACGCCTCGTCCGCCGAAGGCAGTGCAGCGGCCCCCGGGCACACGACGTTCACGGTGAGCCTGTCGTCGGCCGCCGCGGGCCCGGTGACCGTGCATTTCGCGACGGCCGACGGCACCGCGGTGGCCGGCGGCGACTATGTCGCCCAGTCCGGCACGCTCACCTTCGCCGCCGGCGAGACGCAGAAGACGATCCAGGTCGCCACGATCGGCGACGCGGTCTCCGAGGCCAGCGAAAGTTTCAGCCTCGTACTCTCGAGCGCCAGCGGCGCCACCATCGCCGACACGACCGGCATCGGCACGATCGTCAATGACGACGGGGCGCCGGCCCTGCCCTCGCTCGGCATCTCCGACGCGATGGTGATCGAGGGCAATCCCGGCGGTGGTGCTGCGCCCGGCTGGCTCAGCACCTCGGGCAACCAGATCGTCGACGCGGCCGGCCACTCGGTGCAGATCGCCGGCGTGAACTGGTTCGGCTTCGAATCGTCTACCTTCGCGCCGCACGGCCTGTGGACGCGCGGCTACAAGGACATGATGGACCAGATGGTGGATCTTGGCTTCAACACCATCCGCCTGCCCTTCTCCAGCGAGATGCTGCACACGACCGCGGCGCCCAACGGCATCGACTTCGGCAAGAATCCCGACCTGCAGGGCCTGTCGGCACTGCAGATCATGGACAAGATCGTCGACTATGCGGGGGAGATCGGCCTCAAGATCATCCTCGACCATCATCGCAGCAACGCCGGCGCCGGCACGTCCGAGAACGGCCTCTGGTACAACAGCCAATACACCCAGGCGGCATGGATCAACGACTGGAAGATGCTGGCGGCGCGCTATGCCGACGATCCGGCGGTCATCGGCGCGGACCTGCACAACGAGCCCTACAACGGCACGTGGGGCGGCGGTGGCGTCAAAGACTGGGCGCTGGCGGCCGAAACGGCCGGCAACGCCATCGGCGCCGTCAACGCCAACTGGCTGATCTTCGTCGAGGGCGTCGGCACCTATAACGGTCAGAACTACTGGTGGGGCGGCAACCTGATGGGCGTGCGCGACCGACCGATCGACCTCGCACTCGACAACAAACTGGTCTACTCGGCGCACGACTATCCCAACTCGGTCTACGAACAGCCGTGGTTCCAGGGCGCCGACTTCCCGGCGAACCTTCCCGCCAAGTTCGACCAGATGTGGGGCTACATCTACAGGGAAGGCATCGCCCCGGTGTGGATCGGCGAGTTCGGCACCAAGCTGGTCGATCCCAAGGACGCGCCGTGGCTGGAGGCGATCACCTCCTACCTCGGCGGCGACTTCAACAATGACGGCACGTCCGATCTCGCGCCGGGACAGAAGGGACCGAGCTGGACCTTCTGGTCCTGGAACCCCAACTCGGGCGACACCGGCGGTATCCTGAACGACAACTGGACCACGGTGAACCAGACCAAGATGGGCTACCTGACGCCCATCGAGTACCAGTTCCACGAGGACGCGCCGGGCGATGGCGGCACGTCGGGCGGCCCGACGGCAAGCTTCGTCCTCACCCTCTCGGAGGCCGCCACGCACGAGGTGACGGTCGACTACCAGACCGTCTATGGCGAGGCCGGCGCCGCGGACTTCATCGCCAGCAACGGCCACGTCACCTTCGCGGTCGGCGAGCAGAGCAAGACGATCACGATCCAGATCTCGCCGGACAGGCTGGCCGAGGGCAACGAGCATTTCGGCGTCGTGCTGAGCAACGCCGTGGGCGCCACGATCACGCGCGCCACCGGCACCGGCACCATCGTCGATGACGACTCGGCGGCGGCGGCGACGCCGACCGCGCCCGCGACTTCCTCCGACCCGACGCCGCCCGTGGTGTCGGGCGACCTCGAGGCCATGTTCGCGGTCGTCAATTCCTGGTCTGGGGGCTTCAACGGCAGCGTGACGCTCGAGAACGACGGCGCGGCGGCGACCACCGGCTGGCAGGTCAAGATCGAGACGACCAACCAGATCACCGACATCTGGAACGCCGTCATCGTGTCGCACGATGCGAGCGGCTACGTCATCGGCAACGCCTCGTACAACGGCACGATCGCCCATGACGGCGACACCAACTTCGGCTTCGTGGCCACCGGCGCGCAGGATCCGTCCACCGTGCATATCGATCTGCTGAACGCCTGAGGTCGAACTTCAGAGGTGACGCTGCCTTTTGTCTCGGATTGACCCACCAACCTCATCCTGAGGAGGCCACGAAGTGGCCGTCTCGAAGGATGGGCAACAAACGCGGTGCGCGTGCCCACCCTTCGAGACGCGCTCCTGCGGAGCGCTCCTCAGGGTGAGGTGGCTTTTTTTTCAAACGGATGATTCTTTCTCGGCCGGAGAGACTCTAAATCCGGCGGCGTCTCGCCCTGCAATTCCCGGCGCTCCCCGGGAGCTTCCGGTCATCCTTCCCTGTGCCTAAAGTCGGCATCGGGAGGATTTAGTATGAAGTTCAGTTTCTCCAGCGAGCAGGAAGAGTTCAGGACCAGCCTGCGACGCTTCCTGGCCGAACGCTCGCCCGCCAAGGAAGTGCGGCGCCTGATGGAAACCGATGCCGGCTTCGAGCCCGCCGCCTGGCGCAAGCTCAACACCGAACTCGGCCTGACCGCGGTGCGCATTCCAGAGGCCTATGGCGGACAGGGTTTCGGATTCGGTGAACTCGGCATCGTCCTCGAGGAGATGGGCCGCGCGCTGCTCTGCGCGCCGTTCTTCTCGACGGCCGTTCTTGCCACAGGCGCGATCCTGAACGCCGGCAGCGAAGCCGAGAAGCAGGCCCTGCTGCCGGGCATCGCCGCGGGCGACACGATCGCCACGCTGGCCTGGGTCGAGGATCCTGCCCATTGGGATGCCGCATCCACCAGGATGACGGCGACACCGTCGGGCAGCACCTGGAAGCTCGACGGCCACAAGAGCTATGTGCTGGACGGCCACACCGCCGATCTCATCGTCGTGCTGGCGCGTGCGCCCGGCACCTCGGGTGATGCGGGCCTGTCGCTGTTCACCGTCAGGGGCGACGCCAAGGGGCTGGAGCGCCGGAACCTCAAGGTGATGGACCCGACGCGCAAGCTGGCGCGGCTGGACTTCAAGGGCGTCGAGGCGACCCTTCTCGGCACGGCGGGCGGCGCGGCGGCCCCGTTTGCCCGGACCATGGTCGAGGCTTCGGTCTGCCTGTCCAACGA
The DNA here is from genome assembly GCA_044377795.1 of Reyranella sp. Lineage (GTDB taxonomy): Bacteria > Pseudomonadota > Alphaproteobacteria > Reyranellales > Reyranellaceae > Reyranella. The sequence continues at coordinate 14,869 of JBILYJ010000034.1, forward strand.
GTTGGCCGGTGTCTCCGAGCGGCTGCGCGAGGATGCGCTGGCCTACGCGCAGATGCGCATGCAGTTCGGCCGGCCCATCGCCTCCTTCCAGTCGATGAAGCACAAGCACGCCGACATGCTGGTCGACGTCGAACTCGCGAAGTCAGCGGCCTACTACGCGGCCGCGGCGCTCGACGAGGGCGACGAGGACATCGTCGCCGTGGCGTCGCTCGCCAAGGCCGCTGCCAGCGAGGCCGCCCTGCAGACCGCCGTTCACGCCATCCAGATCCATGGCGGCATCGGCTTCACCTGGGACAACGACACCCATCTCTGGTTCAAGCGCGCCAAGAGTTCGGAGGTGCTGCTGGGCGATGCCCATCACCACCGCGAGCAGATGATGCAGCACTGGGCCGCCTGAGGAGCACGAAGATGAGCGAACTCACCGAAGACTCCGTCCGCGCCGACGTCCGCGCCTGGCTGGAAGCCAACTGGAATCCCGAACTCGGCCTCGTCGAATGGCGCAACAAGCTGGCCGATTCCGGCTGGGGCGTCCCCGGCTGGCCGAAGGAGTGGTACGGCCTCGACCTCCCGGCCGGCCTGGTGCCCGTCGTCGACGAGGAATTCGCGCGCATCGGCGCGATCGGCGTCGCCAAGGCCGGCATCCGCACCCTGGCCGCCGCGACCATCCTGGCGCACGGCACCGACCTCCATAAGGAGAAGTACCTGCGCCGCATCCTCACCGGCGAGGATACGTGGTGCCAGCTGTTCAGCGAGCCGGGGTCCGGCTCCGACGTGGCGGGCGCCGTCACGCGCGCCGAGATGCAGGGCAACAAGTGGATCGTGAACGGCCAGAAGGTCTGGACGACCTCGGCCCATCACGCGCACTGGGGCCTGCTGCTGGCCCGCACCGACTGGGACCAGACCAAGCACAAGGGCCTCTCCTACTTCATCATCGACATGCACCAGCCCGGCGTGAACGTGCAGCCGCTGAAGCAGATGAACGGCCATGCCTCGTTCAACCAGGTGTTCCTGACCGACGCCGTGGTCGAGCCGGAGTTCCTGGTCGCCAACGTGGGCGACGGCTGGGCCGTCACGACGACGACCCTGATGCACGAGCGTCGCGGCGCCGACGGGCTGCGCACCTGGGCGATGGGCTCGGACCGCAAGGGCCGCGCCTACGACGAGGAACGCGCCGAGATCGCGACCACGATGGAGCCCTACAAGTGGTATCCGCAGCGCGCCGGCCGGGTCGATCTGATCCTTGAGCGGGCCAAGGAAACCGGCCGCTTCGAGGATCCGGTGGTGCGCCAGGAGATCGCCCGGCTGCTGATCATGTCCAAGGCCGCCGAATGGACGGCCCGCCGCGCTCGTGCGGCCGCCCAGCAGGGCAAGCCGCAGGGTCCCGAAGGCTCGCTCGGCAAGCTGGTCGCAAGCCATGTCGCCCGCGCCGCCGCGCGCGTGCACACGCAGCTCTCCGGCGCCGATGCGCTGCTGTCGGGCTCGGACAGCCCGATGAACGGCGTGATCGCCGAGATCCTCGTCTCCGTTCCGGCGACGTCGATCGCCGGCGGCACCGACGAGATCCAGCGCAACATCATCTCCGAGCGCGTCCTCAAGATGCCCAAGGAACCGAGCATCGACACCACCAAGCCCTTCCGCGACGTACCGCGGAACACGGTGCGCTAATCGACCGATGGCGGTGTCTCTGACACCGCCATCTTTCTTTGCGATGCCAGTTGGCTTCACGACCGCGTGACCGATAATCTCGGGTTCATGACACCGAGCCCGATCACGATCTTCCGCGCCCGCCGCATCCTCACCATGAACCCCGCCCGTCCGGAGGCCACGCATGTGGCGGTCCGGGACGGCCGCATCCTGGGCGTCGGCCCACTGGACGAACTTGCCGGCTGGGGCACGTACACGCTCGACGACAGCTTCGCCGACAAGGTGCTGATGCCGGGTTTCGTCGAGGGCCACAGCCACGCCGCCGAAGGCACTTTCTGGCGCTACACCTATCTCGGGCGCTTCGACCGCATGGATCCCGAAGGCAAGGTGTGGCCAGGCGCCAAGTCCATCGAGGACGTCGTGACCCGCCTGCAGGAGGCAGAGCGCAAGTTGGGTTCGCCCACCGAAGCGCTCGCCGGCTGGGGCCTCGATCCGATCTATTACGGTGACCGCCGCGTCGAGCGCGCCGACTTCGATCGCGTGTCGACGACGCGCGCGGTCGGCGTGATGCATGCGAGCGGCCATATCTTCAACGTGAACACCCGTGCGCTGGAGATGGCCGGCCTGTTGCGGCTAGGCGTCAACCATCCGGGCATTCCGCTCGGCGACGACGGCCTGCCGACCGGCGAGCTGAAGGGTCCGGATGCGATGACGATCGTCGGCGCCCATGTCGGCTTCGACCGCGAAGCGCTGGCCAACGACGAAGACGGGCTGCGTCGCTTCGCCCGCCTCTGCGTGCGCCAGGGCGTCACAACCGCGACCGATCTCGCGAACCTGCTGCCGGACGATGCGGTGTCGATGATGGCCCGCGTCACCGGCGAGGCCGGCTTCCCGGTGCGCATCGTGTCGTTCCGCCGCTTCCAGGCGCTGACGCCCGAGCAGGTGGTCGACATCGCCGTGAAGCTCAAGGCCATGTCGACCGACCGGCTGCGGCTGGGCGCCATCAAGCTGTTCGTCGACGGCTCGATCCAGGGCTTCTCGGCGCGGCTGCGCTGGCCTGGCTACTATAACGGCGCGCCCAACGGCCTGTGGTACACGCCGCCCGAGGCGATCGCGGGAGTCTACAAGCTCGCCCTCGAGAAGGGCGTGCTGGTGCACAGCCATACCAATGGCGACCAGGCGACCGAGATGGCGCTGGACTGCCTGGAAGGCGCGCTGCTCGACCAGCCCGCTCGCGACCATCGCTTCACGCTTCAGCATTGCCAGCTGGCCGATGCCGCCCAGTTCCGGCGCATGGCCCGGCTGGGCATGTGCGCCAACCTGTTCCCCAACCATCATTTCTACTGGGGCGACCAGCATTACGAGACGACGGTGGGTCCGGAGCGCGCGATGCGCATGAATGCCTGCGCCACGGCGCTGGCCAGCGGCGTGCCGCTCGCCATCCATTCCGACGCACCGGTGACCCCGCTTGGCCCGCTCTTCACCGCCTGGGGCGCCGTCAATCGCCGCACCGCGAGCGGCCGCGTGCTGGGCACCACCGAGTGCATCTCGGTGGCCGACGCGCTGCGGACGATCACGCTGGGCGCGGCCTGGACGCTGAAGCTCGACGGCGAGGTCGGCTCGATCGAGTGCGGCAAGCGCGCCGACTTCGCGGTGCTGGAGGACGATCCGCTGGAGATCGCGCCGGAGAAGCTCAAGGACGTGCGCATCTGGGGCACCGTCCAGGGCGGCCGTCTCTTTCCCGCCAACTGAGCGTGAGGGAGCGGGCGTGAGCGAGCCGCGACCGGGCGGACGGCTGCCGGTCACCGTGATCGGCGGCTATCTCGGCACCGGCAAGACGACCCTGGTCAATCGCCTGCTGCGCGCCGCCGACGGCCAGAAGCTCGCGGTTCTCGTCAACGATTTCGGCACGACGCCGATCGACCGCGACCTGATCGTGTCGTCGAACGGCGACACGCTGGAAATCTCCGGCGGCTGCGTGTGCTGCAGCTATGGCTCCGATCTCATGGACACGCTGATGGCGCTGCCCGCGCAGCGGCCGGACATCGAGCGTGTGGTCCTGGAGACCAGCGGCGTCGCCCTGCCCGGTATGGTGGCCAGCGCCGTCACCCTCATGGTGCCCTATCGCATCGACGGCATCGTGGTGATGGTGGATGTCGAGACCGTGCGCGACCAGGCGAACGACGCCTATCTCGGCGACACGATCACGCGACAGCTCAGCTCCGCCGACCTCGTCGTCGCCAACCGGTGCGATCTCGTCGACGACGCCTCGCTGCAGGAGACGCTTGCGTGGCTCGGCACGGAAAGTCCGGCGGCACGGATCGTTCCCGCGACCCGGGCCGACATCGCGCCGGACCTGCTGCTAGGCCTGCGCGACGAGGCCATGCCCCGCCTGTCGAATACGCTCACGACCCCGGGGGCGCCGGACGCGGCGTCGCTCTACGACTCTCTGGAGCTCGACCTGCCCGCCGACATCGACGTCATGGATCTTGCCCGCCGTCTGACCGCGTCCGACACAGGCGTGCTGCGCGCCAAGGGCATCTTGCTTCAGCCGGACGGCCGTCCCGTGGCGCTGCATGTCGTCGGCCGACGCTTCGAGATCGATGCGGCCCCTGCCGGCGCGAAGTCGGGCAAGCTGGTCGTGATCGGCCTGCGGGCGCGCCTCGACCGCCGCGCCGTGGCGGAGGCGCTTCAGCCGAGATTGTCGACGTCGTTGCGCAGCGCCTGACCGGCGCGAAAGCGCGTCAGATTGTCGAGGAAGATGCCGAAGATCGCCTCGTTCTGTCCCAGCGAGTGGCTGGCGGTGTGCGGCGACACCAGCACGTTGGGGAGGTCCCAGAGCGGCGAGGCCGAATCGAGCGGCTCGCGCTCGAACACGTCGAGATAGGCGCCCGCCAGCTTGCCGCTCTGCAGCGCCGCGATGACGTCCTGCTCGACCGCAATCTCGCCGCGCGCCACGTTGATCAAGTGGGCGCCCTCGGGCATCGCGGCAAAGGCCGCTGCGTTGGCGATGCCGCGCGTCACCGGCGAAGCGGGACAACACAGGATCAACCAGTCGGCCTGCGGCAGCACTTCGTGCAGCTGCTCGTAGGCGACGACTCTTTCACACGGCTCCACCGGCTCTGCCGTCCGGCGCACACCGATCGTTCGCATGCCCAGCATCTTCAGAAGAGACGCGATATTGCGGCCGATCGGACCCATGCCGACGATGACGGCGCACTGGCCCGCGAGGTCGCGCGGCGAACGCTCGGCCAGCCGCGGCTCCCAGGCATGGCGACGCTGCGCGTCCGCGAGCAGCGGGAAACGGCGGTTGATGGCGATCACGGCGCCGAGCGTGCTGTGCGCCACGGTGACCGCCGTGGCACCCGAGGCCGTCGTCACCTTGACGCCCCGCGCCCTCAGCTCGCGATAGATCGGGCGCTCGGCGCCGGCCGGATGGATCTGCAGCCATTTCAGGTTCGGCGATTTTCGCACCACCGCGTCGAAGCCCTGCAGCTCGGGCGTCGGATTGGTGGGACTGGATTTGCCCGTGACCTCGCGGGTCATGAAGGCGATGTCGGCGGCACTTGGACCTTCGGCCGCCAGCGCCTCCTCGGCGGTGAGGAAGGACAAGGTACCCGGCGGCACCGCGGCCGCGATGCGCTCGCCCCAGACACGCTGCGCGTGGGACGACAGCAGAAGAGTGATCATGACCGCAGAATAACCAACCTTCGACCGCGAGGACAGGCGTGGTACGGTTGGCCATGCTCAAACTTTATTACTCGCCCGGCTCCAGCTCCATGGCAGCCCATATCGCCCTCCACGAAGTCGGCGCCCCGTTCGAGAAGCACGCGGTCTCAGTGCCGCGCAAGGAAACGCGCATGGCCGAATTCCTCGCCGTGAATCCGGCGGGCAAGGTCCCGGTGCTGATGATCGACGGCCGCCCGCTCACCGAAGTGGCGGGCATCCTCTACTATCTCGCCCGCACCTATCCCGCGGCCGGCCTCCTGCCGGCGGGTGACATCGAGGCCGAGGCGCAGGCCATCTCATGGATGTCCTATGTCGCCTCGACGATCCATCCGGCGATCCGGCAGGGCGTCGCCGAGGCGCACGACCTCTATGCCGTGGCCGACAGGCGCCTGGGCAACCGCACATGGATCCTGGGCGATCGCTATTCGATCGCCGACATCCACCTGTTCCGCGTCTACTGGCGCTTCCGCGACCAGCTCGAGCGCAAGCCGGGCGATTTCCCGGCACTGGAAGCCCACCATGCCCGCATGCTGGAACGCCCCGCCGTCAAGAAGACGATCGAGATCGAGGCGAA
>JBILYJ010000380.1:0-5433 GCA_044377795.1 Reyranella sp.
CTGGTCCTCGACATCTTCACGAAGAAGGACTGAACCGATGGACTCCCTGCTCCCGCTCGCCCAACGCGTCGGCGAAAAACTCAAGGCCCGCAAAGAGACCGTCGGCATTTCCGAATCGTCGGCCGGCGGGTTGATCTCCGCCGCCCTGCTCGCCGTGCCCGGTGCATCGGCCTATTTCATGGGTGGCGCCGTTGTCTACACGCGGCCGGCCGGCGATGCGTTCCTCGCCGTGCCGCGCGAGAAGCGCGCCGGCGTCCGCTCCTCCTCCGAACCCTGGGCGTTGCTCGCCGCCGAGCATGTCCGCGGTCGCCTCAAGACGACGTGGGGTCTGGCCGAGACCGGCGCCTCGGGTCCGACCGGCAATTCCTACGGCGATCCGGCGGGACACACCTGCGTCGCGGTCGTCGGTCCCCATGGGAATGTGGCGCGCACCCTGCGCACCGGCTCCGACGATCGCGTCGCCAACATGCGTGCGTTCGCCGCCGAAGCGCTCAAGCTGCTGGACGAACAGCTTTCCTGAGGTCAGCCGATGGACCGCTTGAACGCGGCGATCGCCAGGAAGACCCAGCCCGCGATGAAGGCCAGACCACCGATCGGCGCCACGGCGCCGAACCATCGCGGGCCGCCGAACGACAGGGAATAGAGCGCGCCGGGGAACAGGACGCTGCCGACGAGGAACAGCCACAGGGCGACGACGGCAAGGCGCACGTTCAGGAACTCCGCGCCCGCCAGGGCGCAGACGCCCAGCATCGCCAGGGCATGCACGATCTGATAGTGGCTGCCGGTCTGCAGCCAGTCGCGCGCCTTGAGACCGGCTTCCGTGCGGAGGTCCAGACCATGCGCTGCAAAAGCGCCGACGATGACCGAGATCGCGCCGCTCAGCGCGGCGACGACGATCCAGAGCCGCGCGGCGTCGCCCATGGGACTATTGCAGCGGCCGGGTCGGCCGCCCGCCTGCCGTCATGCCGCCATCGATCACCAGCTCCTGGCCGGTGATGTAGTTGCCGGCGTCGGTGCACAAAAAGAGCACGCCGTTGGCGATGTCCTGCGCCTCGCCGACTCGCGGCAGCGGCACCGTGGCGGCAGCGCGCTCGCGCGGATCGATCGGCGCATTGCGGCGATTGCCTTCGGCGCCGGTCGGGATCTTCTCCCAGATCGGCGTGGCGATGATGCCGGGATGCACGGAATTGCAGCGGATGTTGTCGGCCGCGTGTTCGAGCGCCACCGACTTGGCCAGCAGGCGCACGCCGCCCTTGGTCGCCGAATAGGCCGCGAGGCCCGGCGCACCGCGCAGGCCGGCCACCGACGACATCAGCACGATCGAGCCGCCGCCCGCGCGCTTCATCGCCGGGATCGAATGCTTGATCGAGAGGAACACGCCGTCGAGATTGATCGCCTGCTGACGCTGCCAGTCGGCGAGAGTCATGGTCGCGATCGGCGACATGATGCCGATGCCGGCATTGGCCACCATGATGTCGAGGCGGCCGTAGCGCTTTTCGGCGTCGGCGACGATATCCGGCCACGCGCCCTCGTCGCGCACGTCATGACGCAGATAATGCGCCTTGCCGCCCGCCTTCGTGATGCGGTCGACGACACCCTTTCCGAGGATGTCGTCGATGTCCGTTATGAGAACCGACGCGCCTTCGCGCGCCAGCGTTACGGCACAGGCCTCGCCGATGCCGGAAGCACCGCCCGTGACGATGGCAACCTTGCCCGAGACCTGAGCCATGGAACGCTCCTTAGCGGTTCTTCCAGTTGCCGGGGCGCTTCTCGGCGTACGACTTGACGCCTTCCTTGAAGTCCTCGGTCTTGCGGGTCCATTCCTGCTCGGTCAGCTCACGCTCGGTGGCCGCCTCGGCGCCATCGGCGAAACCACGGCGCATCGTCTCGCGCGTCGACATCAACGCGAGCGGCGCCGACTCGGCGATCTCCTGCGCGAGCTTGATCGCTTCCTTGCGTACGTCGGCGAGCGGCGCCAGCACGTCGGCCAGCCCCCATTGCACCGCCTCTTCGCCACCGATGCGGCGGCCCGTGTAGAACATGAGGTTGGCCTTCTGCTGGCCGATCAGGCGCGGCAGCGTGAAGGTAAGCGAGAAGCCGGGATGGAAGCCCAGCCGCGTGAAGTTGGCGGCGAAGCGCGCCTCCGGGGCGGCGACGCGGAAGTCGGGTGCCAGCGCGAGACCGAGGCCACCGCCGATCGCCGGTCCCTGGACAGCGGCGACGCTGGGCTTCTTCGCGCGGAAAATGCGGGTCGCTTCCTTGTAGAGATGCTTGCCGCTCTCGGCTGCGCCGGTCTGCGGGCGGTTGGCGAAATCGGCGCCGGCGCAGAACGACTTGCCCTGCGCGCACAGGACGTAGGCGCGGATCTTGTCGTCGCGGTCGAAGGCCTCGAAGGCGTCAGCGATCTGGTTGATCAGCGAGTTGTCGAAGAAGTTGTGCGGCGGCCGCTGAATCTCGACGATTCCAACCGCGCCGTCGGTGCTGATCCCGAGATCCTTGAAGGTGCTGCTCATACGTTTTCTCCCGCGTTGCAAATCCGGTTAACTTGGCCGGGATACTGCCCCGGCAGGGGGCACGCGTCGATACGGGAGGAAAAGGAATGCCGCAAAGCGAACGACACGCCCTGGTGCTGGGGGGCGGCACGATGGGCGTCGGAATCATCGCCATGTTCCTGGGCGGCGGCTGGAAGGTGGACGTCGTGTCGCGCTCCGCCTCGACCCGCGACGGGCTGCCTGCGGCGACATCCCGCGCGCTCAAGGCCATGGGAAAACCGGACGATGTCTCCGGCCTCGCGACCTATGCGACGCTCGAGGAGGCGCCCTGGTCGCAGATCGACATCGTGGTCGAGACGGTGACCGAGGATCTGACGCTGAAGCAGAAGATCTTCGCCGACCTGGAGCGGCTCTCCCGCCCCGGCGTGCCCCTCACCTCGAACTCGTCGAGCTTCCCGATCAGCGAGATCGGCAAGGGCCTGGCAAGCCAGGACCGCATGATGGGTCTGCACTTCTTCATGCCCGCGCACCTGATCCCACTGGTCGAGGTGGTGCGCTCGATCCACACCGACGTGGGCCTGGCCGAAGAGGTCGGCGAGATCATGCGCGCACTAGGCAAGCGCCCGGTCCAGGTAAAGAAAGACGTGATCGGCTTCCTGGGCAACCGTATCCAGGGCGCGTTGATGCGCGAGGCGCTGTGGCTGATCGAGCAAGGTGTCGCCTCGCCCGAGGATATCGACGCCACCGTGCGCCTCTCCTTCGGCTTCCGCTATGCCGCCGCCGGTCCGATCACCCAGAAGGAGCATTCCGGCTGGGACACGACCTGCGCCGTCGCCAAGATCATCTGGCCCGATCTCAACAACTCGGACGGTCCGCCGCCGGTGCTTCAGCGCAACGTCGACCAGGGCCGCATCGGCTTCAAGACCAAGGGCGGCTTCTTCGACTGGGACGATGCGTCGATAGCAAAAGAGCGCGCCCGATATGAGCGCGCTCTTTCTAGATGCCTGGAAATCTTCCGCGAGGAAGGAATTCTCTAGCTAGGCCGCACGGCCTCGACCGCGGCCACCACCACCGGCGCCGCCTCCACCGCCGAAGCGACGACCCTTCCACTGCGGACGCGGGCCCTGCGGGCGATCACCGGCGGGGCGGTCGCCTTGCGGGCGGTCGCCCTGGGGACGCGGCGCATACTGGCCGCCGCCACCATTGTGGTTCGGACGATCGCCGAACGACCGCGGGCGGTCACCGTGCGGACGGTCGCCGTGCGGGCGATCAGCTTGCGGACGATCCCCCTGCGCGCGATCGAAGCGGTCGCCCTGGGGACGATCGCCATGGGGACGATCACCGTGGGGACGATCACCACGCGGACGGTCGCCGAACGGGCGATCGCCCTGCGGGCGCGGGCTGCGCGGACGATCACCCTGGGGGCGCTCGCCGTGAGGACGATCACTCTGCGGACGGTCGGCCTGCGGAGCATCCCGGAAGTCGCCACCGCGGAACTGGCCCTCGGCATGCGCCGGCGGACGGTCGCCGCGCGAGCGATCGTGGTTGGCACGGTCGCCGAACGAGCGATGACCGCCGGGGCGACCGCCGCCGCCAGGACGACCGCCGCCACCCGGACGGCCGCCGCCACGCGGACCACCACGACCCTCGCGGGGGCGCTCGTCGCGCTCGCGATCATCGTCTTCGGTGCGGGCACGCATCGGCGGGGCCGGCGGCATGTCCTCGTTGGCCGGCGTCGGGACGACCGGGATGCGCTGGTTGGTCAGCCGCTCAATGCCCTTGAGCTGGCCGCGCTCGCTGCCGTCGCAGAACGAGATGGCGATGCCCGAGGCGCCGGCGCGCGCGGTGCGCCCGATGCGATGGACATAGCTCTCGGCATCCGCCGGCAGCTCGAAGTTGATGACGTGGGTCACGCCCTGCACGTCGATGCCGCGCGAGGCGAGATCGGTCGCGACCAGGACGCGGGCCTTGCCGCGACTGAAATTGTCGAGCGCCTTCTGGCGGGCGTTCTGCGACTTGTTGCCGTGGATCGCCTCGGAGCGCACGCCGCGGTCTTCCAGCGCCTCGGCGACGCGGTTGGCGCCGCGCTTGGTGCGCGTGAAGATGATGACCCGCTCGAGGCTCTCATCGGTCAGGAGATGATTGAGCAGGGTGCGCTTGCTGCCGGCGTTCACGAAATAGACGCGCTGGTCGATCTTCTCGACGGTGCGGCCCTGCGGCGCGATCTCGACCTTCTCGGGGTTCTTCAGGATCTCCGACGAGAGCTTGGCGATGTCGTTCGGCATGGTGGCCGAGAACAGAAGCGTCTGCCGGTTCTTGGAGACCGACGCCGCGATGCGACGGACGTCGCGGATGAAGCCCATGTCGAACATGCGATCGGCTTCGTCGAGCACGAAGAAGCTGACCTGGCCGAGCTTCACGTTGCCGCGCTCGACCAGATCGAGCAGACGGCCGGGCGTGGCGATCAGGATGTCGACGCCGCGCGCCAGGGTCTCGATCTGGCGGCCATAGCCCAGACCGCCGACGACGGTGCAGAGGCGCAGGCCGAGGCCGCGACCATAGGTGTCGAAGCTGCGGGCGATCTGGACCGCGAGCTCGCGGGTCGGCGCCAGCACGAGGGCGCGCGGGCTCTTGGGCTGGGCGCGTTCCTTGGACTCGGACAGAAGCTGCAGCACGGGCAGCGCGAACGCCGCCGTCTTGCCGGTGCCGGTCTGGGCGATGCCCAGCACGTCACGGCCCTGCAGCAGGGCGGGAATCGTGCGCGCCTGGATCGGCGTCGGCACGGTGTAGTTCGCTGCAGTCAATGCACGCAGTAGCGGCTCGGCCAGACCGAGGTCCGCAAACGTAACTTCACTCACTGAAAATCCTTACTTGCCGCCGGCGTACCTTCAGGGCACGCACATCTGTGGCGGCTTTAGGCCCGTTCCCGCGCGCGGCTGGG
>JBILYJ010000382.1:0-5415 GCA_044377795.1 Reyranella sp.
CGGCCGTCCATCAGCGGCATGCGACCGGCAAAGGCCAGATGGTCGACGTGTCGATGTTCGAGACCCTGGTCGGCATGCTCTTGGGCGAGGTCAACCGAGCGCAGTTCGACTTCGAGATGCCGTCGCGGCCGATGTACGGCCCGATCGAGGCCAGCGATGGCTACGTGATGCTGGCGACGGCGAGCGAGAAGACCTTCCAGGACATGGCCACCGCGGCCGGCCGCCGCGACTGGCTCACCGATCCGCGTTTCGAGAAGTACCAGGACCGCCGCATGAACTGGGGGCTGCTGGTCGACGAACTCGAAGCGTGGTCGAAGAAGATGAGCGTCAAGGACGTCGTGGCTGCGCTGGAGAAGCAGGGCGTGCCCTGCTCGCCCTACGTCACGGTGACCGAGGCTCTGCAGGACCCGCAGGTCCAGCATCGCGGCTCGCTGTGCACCATCGAGGATGGCGGCGGCACCTACAAGTCGCCCGCGCCACCCTTCCGCTTCTCCGGCTCGCCGCTGCAGAGCGGCCCCAAGGTCGCCGCACTCGGCGAGGATACCAGGGCCGTGCTGGCGCAAGCCGGCCTGACGCCGTCCGAAATCGAGGCCCTCGTCAAATGATCGATCCGCGTACCCCCATCCTGGTCGGCGCCGGCCAGATCACCGATACGGTCGGCAAGCCGTCGAGCGAGCGCTCGCGGGTCGCCTTCTGTGCCGAGGCCGCCAACCTGGCGCTGGAAGATACGCAGGCCGCCATCGGGGGCCATGCGCTCGGCCATCTGGTCGATGCCATCGCCGTCATGGAGTTCTTCAGCGACATCAGTCCGCGCTTCGCCTCGCCCTACGGCCGGTCGAGCAACCCGCCGCAGAGCGTCGCCAATCGCCTGCACGCCGCTCCGAAGCAGCTGCTCTACACCCACTCGGGCGGCAACATGCCCCAGTACCTGGTGAACAAGTTCGCCGAGCAGATCGCCAGGGGCGAGACCGAGCTGGCGCTGATCTGCGGCGCCGAGCTGCTGCGCAGCACCCAGAATGCCCGCCGCGCCGACATGAAGATCGACTGGAACGAGGATCCGGGCGGCGGCGAGCCGACGCGCATCGGCGATCCGCGTTTCGGCTTCAGCGAGGAAGAGGCGCGCCACGACCTGCGTGCCGCGATCCACTTCTATCCGTTGCTGGAGAACGCCATCCGTGGCGGGCTGAAGCGCAACGTCGAGAGCCACATGAAGGCGATGGGCCGTCTGTTCGAACGCCTCGCCGCGGTCGCGAAAGACAATCCGCTGGCGACGCGCCGCGAGGGCTACAGCGCCGAAACTTTGTCGACGATCTCGCCCGACAATCGCTGGATCTGCTTCCCCTATCCGCGGCTGATGAACGCCAACGCCATCATCGACCAGGCGGCGGCCGTGCTCGTCACCTCGGTCGGGAAGGCCCGCGAATGGGGGATCCCGCAGGACCGCTGGGTGTTCCTGCACGGCTGCGCCGACGGTACCGACACCTGGGTCGTGTCGGAGCGCGAAAAGCTCGACTCCTCGCCCGCGATCCGCGGCTGTGCCCGCATCGCCCTCGACATGGCTGGCAAGAAGGTCGCCGATATCGACGCCTTCGACCTCTACAGCTGCTTCCCCTCGGCGGTCGAAGTCGCGATGGCCGAGATCGGCATTGCCGAGGACGATCCGCGTCCGATCAGCGTGACCGGCGGCCTGCCGTTCTTCGGCGGCCCCGGCAACAACTATGTCACCCACTCGATCGCCGAGATGATGAACGTGGTGCGCGCCAGACCCGGCTCCTTCGGCATGGTGACCGCCAACGGCAACTACCTCACCAAGCACTCGGCCGGCCTGTATTCGACCGAGCCCACCAAAGGTGCCTGGAACCGCGAGGATCCAAAGAAGTTCCAGGTCGAACTCGACGCGCTGCCCAAGCGCAGGGTCGAAACGAAGCCCGCGGGCACCGGCACGATCGAGACCTACTGTGTGACGTATGGCAAGGACGCGCCCGAGCGCGGCTATGTCCTGGGCCGCCTCGACAGCAACGGCGACCGCTTCGTCGCCATGACTCCTGACGAGCCGGCCTTGGTAGCCGACATGCTGACGCGCGAGCAGCTCGGGCGTAAGGTGACGGTCACCGAAATGGGCGGCCGCAACGTCTTCCGCCCCGTCTGAGGCGAGGAAGCGATGCCGAACGTCCTGAACGCGGCGCAGACCGCCGAATTCGAGGAAAAGGGCTTCACCTATGCGCGGGGGCTGTTCGCACCCGACGAGGTGAAGCTGCTGACCCGTGCCATGGAGGAAGACCCTGCCGTGCGCGAGAGCATCCTCGACCGCCGCGATGGCGAGGGCCGGTCGACACGCATTGCTCTCTGGAACCGGGCTGGCGATAGCGTCTACGGCCTCGCTGCCCGCGTGCGGCGCATGGTGGATACTTCGGCGTCACTGCTGGGCGGCTCGGTCTATCACTACCAGTCGAAGCTGACGGCCAAGGAGCCCGAGGTCGGCGGCGCCTGGGAGTGGCACCAGGATTACGGCTACTGGTACTACAATGGCTGCCTGCGTCCCGACATGCTCTCGATCATGATTGGGCTCGATCGTACCAACCGCGAGAATGGCTGCCTGCAGATCGCCACCGGTTCGCACAAGCTCGGCCGCATCGATCACACGCCGCTGTCGCCGACCCAGAACGAGGTCGATCCCAGGCGCATGCCGCATATCCTCGACAAGTGCCCCATCGAGTATTGCGAGCTGGAGGCCGGCGATGCATTGATCTTCCATTGCAACGCGATCCACCGCTCCGACGCCAACCGCTCGACCAACCGTCGGTGGACGCTGCTGATCTGCTACAACAGGGTCGACAACGACACGTTCACCAAGGTCGACGACCGCTACTACGTGCCGCTCGAGCCAGTCGACGACGACGCGATCCGCCGCGCGGGCCTGCGCTTCGCCCGCGGCGACGGGCAGGAACACTTCACCAGCAAGCCTTATGTGCCGGACCTGAGAAAGGCGTCGTAACCAAGATGTCGGGTTCCAGACTGATCGAGATCCTGCTCCGCCAGCGCGAGGCACAGCTCAAGGACGGTGCGCCGCCTGCCGAGCTGCGCATCGACCGGCTGAATCGGTGCATTGGTCTCCTCGTCGACCGCCGCCGGGATATCGAAGCGGCCCTCACCGCCGACTTCGGCGCGCGTTCCCCCACCGTGACCGCCTTTGCCGACGTCGCCAGCTCGATCGGCCCGCTGAATCATGCGCGCGACAATGTCAGGCGCTGGATGAAGACCGAGCGGCGCCGCACGACGCCGCGCATCCTGGGGTTCCTGGGCGCCCGGGCAGAGATTCGCCACCAGCCGAAGGGCGTGGTCGGCGTGATCAGCCCGTGGAACTTCCCGGTGAACCTCACCTTCGCGCCACTGGCCGGCGTCCTGGCCGCCGGCAACCGGGCCATGATCAAGCCGTCGGAGACGACTCCGGCCACCTCGGAGCTGCTGGGGCAGATGTTCGCCAGCGCCTTCGACGAGAGCGAGATCGCCGTGGTCACCGGCGGCCCTGAGGTCGGGCAGGCCTTCTCGTCCCTGCCCTTCGACCACCTGGTCTTCACCGGCGCGACCTCGATCGGCCGCCACGTGATGCGCGCGGCCGCCGAGAACCTCGTGCCGGTGACGCTTGAACTGGGCGGCAAGAGTCCCGTCGTGATCGGGCGCTCGGCCGACATGTCCGTGGCCGCAGCGCGGATCATGAACGGCAAGACGCTCAATGCGGGGCAGATCTGCCTGGCGCCGGACTATGTGCTGGCGCCGGCCGACCGCCTGCCTGACTTCGTGGCCGCGGCGAAGACCTCGGTCAGACAGATGTTCCCGAGCATCCGCGAGAGCCCGGACTACACCGCCATCGTCACGGACCGCCACTATGCGCGCCTGATGGACTATCTCGACGATGCGCGGGCGAAGGGTGCGGAGATCGTCGAGATCAATCCGGGGGCCGAGGATCTGCGCCAGCAGCCGCATCGCCGCATCGCGCCGACGCTGATCCTCAACCCGACCGACGACATGAAGGTCATGCAGGAGGAGATCTTCGGGCCCCTGCTGCCCGTGAAGGGCTATCGCGACGTCCAGGAGGCAGTCGACTACATCAACGCGCATGACCGCCCGCTCGGCCTCTACTATTTCGGCAGCGACGCCGCCGAGCGCGACCGGGTGCTCGACGGGACGACCTCGGGCGGCGTCACCGTCAATGACGTCGTCATGCACGTCGCCCAGGAAGAGCTGCCGTTCGGCGGCATCGGCCCGGCCGGCATGGGCGCCTATCACGGCCATGACGGCTTCCGCGAGTTCAGCCACCGCAAGTCGATCTATCATCAGATCAAATGGGACCTGCCCCCGCTGCGCATGCTGCGCCCGCCCTATGGCGCGGGGCTGGCGAAGTATCTGGGGATGCAGATCAAGCGCTAAAAGCGAAAGGTCCCTCGCTGCGCTCGGGATGACAACGTCGGTGTAATAGCGGTTTCGAGCAGACGCACGCTGTCAACACCAACAAAACTGTCATCCCGAGCGTAAGCGAGGGACCTTTAAGTTCACGCCGCCTTGATATTCGAGCGCTGGATGTGGTCGAGATTGGCGCCCTCGATACGCACCAGCCTGGTCAGACCGTCCCGCTTCGGTGAGTGGACCACGCCGACATCGTAGAAGTGGCTGTCGCCCGGCTTCAGGACGTAGGTGTTGGCGGGCTCGACCAAGGTCGGCTCACCGCCCTCGCCCTTCTTGACGATCCGCCAGTCGGTCATTTCCGTGTCGCCGGTCGCCAGGCCGTAGATCGCCCAGCTGGAGCCGTGATCATGCGGCCCACCGTGCGCGGCCGTCTCGTACACATGCCCGCAGATGCAGAAACCCAGCTCCGGATCCTCGTACAGGACCTTGCGGGGGCGGCACTGCTCGGCAGTCAGGTGGGTGGCGACGAATTCATCGTCCAGCAGTACCTTCGACACCAGCTTGCAGATTTCCTGCTTACCCGCGATTCCGGGATCGGCCTTGAGGGCCTTGCCAATGTCGGCGCTCAGTTGCTCGAGGGTGTAGGTCATTCTTGCCTCCATCTGGATGTCCATATTTGCACGGCGGCCTGCCGGAGATCACCGTTAAACGCCCAACCTCTCCAGCGCCGCGCTGAGCCGCGCACCGGTCTGCTCGGCCTGCGCCCGGCGCTCGCGCTGCTCCTCGACGACCTCTTCCGGCGCGCGCGCGACGAAAGCGGCGTTGGCGAGCTTGGCGTCGATCTTGCCGACCTCGTCAGCGAGCTTCTTGATCTCCTTCTGGAGCCGCGCGCTCTCGGCCTTGAGGTCGATTACGTCCCCAACCGGCAGGGCATAGGTTGCCTCGCCGACGACGATCTGCAGCGACGCCTTGGGGGCCGAGGCCGCCGCGTCGACTCCTTCGATGCGGGCC
>JBILYJ010000383.1:0-5368 GCA_044377795.1 Reyranella sp.
GATGCCGGTGAAGCCGTAGCCGACGGCCAGCGAGGCATTGGCCTTGCCGTGCACCGCCGCCACCTCGACCATGCCGGCGAGCCCCGCCGCCGCGCCGCCGGCGGCGCAGGCGACCAGCACGTAGCGGCCGACGTTCAGACCCATCATGCGCGCGGTCTTCGGGTTGCCGCCGATCACCTGCATGGCGAAGCCGAAGGTCGTGAAGCGCTGCACGCCGTAGCAGAGCAGGCAGGCCACGATGCCGAAGGCCAGGCCCCAATGGACATCGGAGCCGCCGATCGTGCCCAGCATGTTGGCGTCGCCGATCGGCGGGGTCGATGGCTTGTTGAGGCTCGACGGATCGCGCAGCGGGCCCTCGACGAAATGGTTCATCAGGGCGATGGCGATGTAGGTCAGCAGCAGGCTGGAGATCGTCTCGTTGACGCCGCGATACTGGCGCAGGCCGCCCGCCAGCGCGATCCAGGCGCCGCCGGCGATCATCGCCGCCGCCGCCATGGCGAGATTGGTCACCAGCGGTCCCGAGGCCGCGACGGCGACGCCGGCCGCCGCGGCCGCGACGCCGCCCAGCACCAGCGCGCCCTCGTTGCCGATGATGATCAGCCCCAGCCGCGCCGGCAGCGCCGTGCACAGCGCCGTCAAGATCAGCGGCGCCGCGCGCGTGAGCGTGTTCTGGAAGGAGAACCAGCTGCCGAACGCGCCCTGGTACATGAGCGCATAGGCCTCGAACGGATCGACGCCGGCATAGAGGATCAACAGCAGGCCGAAGATCACCGCCGACGCGAGCAGAGCCAGCGCCGAGACGGCGATGCGTTCGAGCGCTGTGCCCATGCCCGTGCCCACGCGGGGCTCCTGCTCCTCACTCAGCCGTCAGGACGTCGCGCCCAGAACGCCTTCGACCAGGTAGTTCATGCCTTCGAGCACCGGTTCGGTCTGAGTGTAGGTCGTGCCACCGGCGATGATGGTGTTGCCCTTGTTGTCCTTCAGCGGACCCTTGAAGATCGCGAAGCTGCCGTCGACGATGCCCTTCCGGGTTTCCTCGACCTTCGCCTTGGCCGCATCCGACACGGCGGGACCGAAGGGCGACGTCTTGACGTAGCCTTCCTTCAGGCCGCCGCGCACGAAGTTGCCCGGCACGCCGCCCTTCTTCATCGCCTCGACGAAGTCGACGTAGATCTTCTCCCACTGCCACTCGGCACCGGTGAGGTAGCCCTTGGGCGCGAGCTTGGCCTGGTTGGTGTGGTAGCCGCTGGTGAAGATGCCGGCGCGCTCCGCGGTCTCGATCACGACCTTCGGGCTGTCGACATGGCAGGTCACGACATCGACGCCCTGCGCGATCATCGAGTTGGTGGCCTCGGCCTCCTTGACCGGCAACGACCAGTCGCCGGTGAAGATCACCTGGGTGGTGGCCTTCGGGTTCACCGAGCGCGCGCCCAGGGTGAAGGCGTTGATGTTGCGCAGGACCTGGGGGATCGGCTTGGCGGCGACGAAGCCCAGCTTGCCGCTCTTGGTCGTCATGCCGGCGACGATGCCGGCGAGATACTGCGCCTCGTCGATGTAGCCGTAGTAGCTGCCGGTGTTCATCGGGTTCTTGGCCTGGTTCCACAGGCCGCCGCAGTGGCGGAACTGGACCTTCGGGTATTTGGCCGCCATGCGCAGCATGTGCGGGTCGAAGTAGCCGAACGAGGTCGGGAACAGCAGGGTGGCGCCGTCCATGTTGATCATGCTCTCCATCGATTTCTCGACGGCGACCGTCTCGGGCACCTTTTCTTCCTCGACGACCTTCACGCCGGCCATCTTCTTCAGGACGGCCGCAGCCTCGGCATGGGCCTGGTTGTAGCCGTAGTCGTCGCGCGGGCCGACATAGATGAAGCCCACCACCAGCGGCTTCTGCGCCTGGGCGCCGCCCGCCAGACCGAGAACTGCCGCGCTGGCCGCGCCGCCCAGAAGTGCCCGCCGGCCGATATTGAACCTGTCGATCATCGAACGTCCCCCTCGATCGCGTATGCGGCCGTCGTGGCCTGAAAGGAGGACAGCAAGCGGTGTGCCACGCCCGGAGGTGCCAAAAGCGGGTGAATCCGCAATGCAGCGGCAGGTTGCCGGCCAGAATTGTATGCACTTTCATCCCATTGCATTCTTTTTGGGCAGGGTTGAGTACACTATCGGCCTTGGCATCCATCTTGTATGCAAACCGGCATGCGTAGCGACACCAACCCGACCTTGGCCGACAAGCTCGCCGCGGCGATCGCCGACGGCATCCTCAACGGGAAGTTGCCGCCCGGCGAACGCCTCGATGAGGTGGGTCTCGCCGAGCAGCATGGCGTGTCGCGCACCCCGGTCCGCGAGGCGCTGCGCCAGCTGGCGATGAGCGGCCTGATCGACATGCGCCCGCGCAAGGGCGCGATCGTTTCGAAGGCGACGCCCGAGGAGATCGAGAGCCTGTTCGTGGCCATGGCCGAGATGGAAGCGACCTGCGCCCGGCTCGCGGCCATGAGCATGACGCCGATCGAACGGCGGCGACTGCAGGCACGGCACGAAGCGATGATGGCGCTCGCGGCCGCGGGCGAGACCGAAGCCTACTCCGACGCCAACGTCGCCTTCCATTCGGCGATCTATGCCGGCGCCCACAATGCGCCGCTGGCCGAGTATGCGATGAACCTGCGCCGCCGCGTCGGTCCCTTCCGACGTGCCCAGTTCCGGATGGACGGCCGCCTGCTGCGCTCCAACCAGGAACACGATGCCGTCGTCCGCGGGATCGTCTGCGGCGACGCCGCCGGTGCCCACGCCGCCATGATCCACCACGTCAGCCTGGTCGAAGACGCCTTCGAAGCCTTCGCCGCGATCAATGCTGCCTGAGACGAAAGAAATCCGTCATCTCGACCGGAGCCTCGCGCAGCGAGCCGTAGCGGAGAGATCTTCTCTCTGCGATTTGCCGGCCTTTGGTTGAGCGAAGGTCTCTCCGCTCCGCACCTTCGGTGCTCCGGTCGAGACGACGGATAAAAACGGATACTGCGAGCTAGAGTATCTGGTTCGACAGATCCAACCATTCGGGATTGGCGCTCTCGATCAGCGTGATCTTCTTCTCGCGGCGCCACTTCTTGATCTGCTTCTCGCGCTCGATCGCTTGTGGCGCAGTCTCATGCGATTCGAGATAGACGAGTTTGGTGATGTTGTAGCGAGACGTATGCTCCGACTGGCCTTGGCGGTGCTCGTCCAGCCGACGACCCATGTCGGTCGTGATCCCGATGTAGAGTGCGCGATGGTTCGGGCTGGCAAGAATGTAGATGACGGGTTGGCGAGCCATACGGGTCTATTCAGCGAAGGCCTTTTGCTTCGGCAAGGTCTCTTGTGTCTGTCGCCGGTGCCAAGATGTGCGAACGGGCGGCTGCTTCCAACAACCGCCCGTCGCCAGATCTGAGCCCGTAGGTCTCCAAGGCACGAGCCTGTAGCGGAGCGAGGGACAGGTCCGGTGTCTTCCTGAACCCGAACAGTTGCGAGGGCCGTTGAGCCCGTACGAGCAAGGAAGGGACACGAGGATGGCACAAGAACAAGTCGTTGTCGGCATCGATGTCGCCAAGGAGAAGGTCGACGTGGCGATCCGGCGGGGTGCCGAAGGCTGCTTCGCCAACGATCCGCGAGGGCGTCGCCAGCTGCTGGCCTGGCTGAAGGAGCATGCCGTCGGCCAGGCGGTGATGGAGGCCAGCGGTGGCTACGAGAAGAGCTGGACCCAACTGCTACGCAAAGCCGGCGTCGAGGTGGTGATCGTCGACCCCAAGCGGGTCCGCCACTTCGCCAAGTCGGCCGGACAGCTGGCCAAGAACGACCCGATCGATGCCCGCATGATCGCCTGGTTCGGCGAGGCCTTCGAGCATCGCGGCAAGCCCGAGGACGCCGCGCGCGAGGAACTCGACCAGCTGGTCACGGCGCGCCGCGGCCTCTCGCGGCTGAGGGACAAGATCGACAACTGGGGCGAACACGAGCAGCCCAGGGCCGTACAGAAGGCCTATCAGGCGCTGCTCCGCGAGGTCGAGCGACAACAGGCCCGGCTGGAGGCTCTCATTGCCGACAGGATCGAAAAGACCGAGCACTTCGCCGAGCGCGCCGAAATCATCCAGAGCGTGCCGGGCCTCGCCGGCAACAGCGCGGCGGCTCTCCTGGCCTTCCTGCCTGAACTCGGCCAGGTCGACCGGCAGGCCGCGTCAGCCTTGCTGGGCGTCGCTCCCTTCGACGACGACAGCGGCAAACGCCGCGGACATCGCCATATCCAGGGCGGACGGCGCAAGCTGCGATGCCTGCTGTTCACGCCCATTCTCGGGGCGGCGACACGGCACAATCCCGTCCTGAAAGCCTGCTACCGGCGCCTCATCGCCAAGGGCAAAGCCCACAAGGTTGCCTTGGTCGCCTGCATGCGAAAGCTCGTCTGTATCCTCAACATCATGCTCGCGCGCGGCGAGAAATGGGATCCAGCCAGGCACGCCCTCGCATAAGCACTCGATGGCTCAGACGTCTCTCAACAATACAGTTGCTCCGCTCCGCGACGGAGCCTGCCCCGAGGCATTCGAGGGGCGCTCCGGTCGAGACGACGGGAAACTACTTCTCGCCCAGCCAGTGCGGCCAGCTGCCCTTGCGCGCCTTGCGGGCCTCGTATTCGGCGTCGGCGTAGCGCTGGGCGGCGCGCGGCTCCCACGACAGCGGCTCGTCGAGCTCGTGGCCGTAGACGACGCCGGAGGCCAGCATCGCGCCGCCGAGATCGATCGGCTGGGCCTCGTCGAGTGCGCATTGCGCGACCAGGCGGCATTCCGAATCGTAGCGCGCGATGCGGCACTTCACCTTGTGGTCGGCGCGCGCCAGCAGATCCTCGAGCGTCGCCCGCGCGCGCATGCCGGGCACGGTCTCGACGCGCTGGGCATCGCGCAGCGCCGGCGCCTGCACGCCCCAGATTCGCAACGGCGTCTTGAGACCGCTACCGCCCAGAGTCTCGCCGTCGAGGGCGAAGGCCTGGCCGGACCAGTTCTGCGGCAGCGCGCCGTGGGTGGCGGTGCAGCCCTGCGGCTTGGCAGGCGCGCTGGCGGCCGCCGATGCCGCGGGCGCGGCGGCCGGCGGCTTGCCGGCGGTCTGCGCCTGAGCGGCGGGCGCCAGCAGCGAAGCTGAGAGGGCGGCGAGGGCAAGTCTCTTCATGCGCCGACCGTGACTTCCGTTTGAGGCGAGGGAAAGGCCGATGGCACGTAACACAACGATCAAACTTGGGCGTCCCCCTTCCAGTCGCGAGGGAGCGACGCCATGAGCCGCGGCCGTCCCTGGAGCGCCGAAGATGCCGCGCAGCTGCGCCGGCTGGTCGCCGCCGGCGAGACCGACGCGCGCATCGCCGAGG
>JBILYJ010000384.1:0-5365 GCA_044377795.1 Reyranella sp.
CGCACGATCATCATCGCTGATGCCGTGATGAGCCTCGACAATGCCATCGCCATCGCCGCCGCCGCCAAGGGCGACACGACGCTGATGGTGCTGGGCCTCATCATCTCCATCCCCCTGATCGTGTTCGGTGCCACGCTGATCATGGCGCTGCTCAACCGCTTCCCGGTCATCGTCGTCGCCGGTGGCGCGCTGCTGGGCTGGATCGCGGGTGAGGTGCTGGCCACCGACCCGGGCTATGCCGCCCAGCTCACCGCCCTCACGCCCCACGCCAAGACGATCCTCGAGGTCGGTTGTGCCGTGCTGGTCGTCGCGGTCGGCTTTTTCCTGCAGCGCCGGGCGAAGCAGAAGCACAAGGCACACGATCCGGTGGACCTCGCGGCCGACAAAGGCAAGGAGTAGCGACCATGCACAAGATCAATGCCATCCTCGTCGCGGTCGACGGTTCGGAGACCTCCGATCGCGCCGTCCAGCATGCGTTGGATATGATCGCCACCGGCTGCGCGGCCGAGCTGCATCTGCTGAACGTGCAGCCGAGCGTCGGCGGCGCGGTCTCGACCTTCGTGTCGCGCGAGCAGATCGATTCCTATCACCGGGAAGAGGGCGAGAAGGCCCTCGCCTCGGCGCTCGCGCTGGCCCAGAAGGCCTCGGTGACGGCCAAGAAGCATGTCGGCGTCGGCCGCCAGGGCGAGATCGTCGCCGACTTCGTCCGGAAGATTGGCGCCGGCCTGGTCGTGATGGGCACGCGCGGCCATACAGGCCTCGCCGGCGTCCTGCTGGGCTCGGTGGCGCAGGACGTGATCGCCCACGCCACGGTGCCCGTCACCCTCGTCAAGTAGCCATTCCGATCCGGACGGCGTAGAACGCGGCCCTGCAGGAGGAGCGCGTTTGGCCCAGGAGATGTGGCGACACGAGGCGCTGGCGCCCTATGCGACGCTGCCGTGGCAGAGCAAGGGACGTTATCATCGCGAGGCTGAGTCGCCGAGCCGCAGCCCGTTCCAGCGCGACCGCGACCGCATCATCCATTCGACGGCGTTCCGGCGGCTGAAGCACAAGACGCAGGTCTTCGTGTTCCACGAAGGCGACCACTACCGCACCCGACTCACCCATTCCCTGGAAGTCGCGCAGATCACGCGTACGATCTGCCGCGTGCTGCGCCTTGACGAGGATCTCGGCGAGGCCGTGGCGCTCGCCCACGATCTCGGCCACACGCCGTTCGGCCATGCGGGCGAGGAAGCGCTGCACGGCGTCATGGCGCCCTATGCCGGCTTCGACCACAACGCCCAGACGCTGCGCATCCTCACCAAGCTCGAGGACCGCTACGCCGAATTCAACGGACTGAACCTCACCTGGGAAACGCTCGAGGGCGCGGTCAAGCACAACGGGCCACTGTTGAAGCCGGGCCGGGCGCTGGGCGAGTTGCCGGCCGCCATCGTCGACTATTGCAAGGACCACGACCTCGAGCTTGACGGCCATGCCGGGCCGGAGGCGCAGGTCGCGGCGCTGAGCGACGACATCGCCTACAACAACCATGACATCGACGACGGGTTGCGGGCCGGCCTGTTCGAGGTCGCGGACCTTCTCGACCTGCCGCTGGTCGGCGAGATGTTCGCGCTGGTGAGCAACAAGTATCCCGGCATCGACCAGACCCGCCTGATCCACGAGGCGGTGCGCCGCGTGATCAACGCCATGGTCGAGGATCTCGTGGCCGAGACGCGGCGCCGGCTCAGGCATGCCGCCCCGAAGTCGGTGGCGGACATCCGTGCGCTCGGCCGCCCGGTCGTGGCTTTTTCCGAGGCGATGGCCGAGACCGAGAAGACCGTGAAGCGCTTCCTCTACACGCGCATGTACGAGCACTGGAAGCTCAACCGCTCGCACTCCAAGGCCCGCCGCGTCGTGGTCGACCTGTTCAACCTCCTGTTCGCTGAGCCCAACTGCCTGCCCTCGCCGTGGCGCGAGAAGGCCGAGCAGGCCGGAACCCACGCCCGCGCCCGCGTGGTTGCCGACTACATCGCCGGCATGACCGACCGCTTCGCCCTCGACGAACACCGGCGGCTGTTCGACCTGTATTCCTGAGCTTCCCCGGGGCGCGTCCGGATGACAAAGGGCGCGGATTCGGCAATACCCGGCCCATGAATCCCTACCGTCATTTCATCGGCGAGATCGTCGCAGCCCTCCAGTCCCTGCAGGCCGCGGGGGAATTGCCCGAAAAGCTCAATTTTTCCGCCATCACGGCCGAGCCGCCGCGCGATCCGGCGCATGGCGACATCGCGACAAATGCCGCGATGGTCCTGTCCAAGGCGGCCGGCAAGAAGCCGCGCGACATCGCCGAGCCGCTGCTCGCGCGCCTCAAGGCCAATCCCGACATAATCGACGGCGCGGTGGCGGGGCCGGGCTTCCTCAACCTCAAGATCGCCGACGGGTTCTGGCGGGCGCGCCTCGGCGACTGCCTGAAGGCCGGCATTGCCTATGGCGATTCGACGATGGGCAAGGGCGCCAAGGTGAATGTCGAGTATGTCTCGGCCAACCCGACCGGCCCGTTGCACGTCGCGCACGCGCGGGGCGCCATCGTGGGCGATGCGCTGGCCAATCTGCTGTACAAGGCGGGCTTCGACGTCACCAAGGAATACTACATCAACGACGCGGGCGCCCAGGTCGACAAGCTCGGCCAGTCGACCTACCTGCGCTACCGCGAAGCGCTCGACGAGACGATCGACTCCATTCCCGAAGGCCTCTACCCGGGCGAGTACCTCAAGGACGTAGGCGCCGCGATCGCCAAACGTGACGGCGCGCGCTGGATCGGCAAGCCCGAGGCCGACTGGCTGCCGGAGATGCGGGCCTTTGCCATCGCCACCCTGATGGCGGAGATCAAGGCCGACCTCGAGACGCTCGGTGTCCATATCGACGTCTTCTCGTCGGAGCGCGCGCTGGTCGAGAGCGGCGCCGTCGACCGCGCCTTCGAGGAGCTGACGAACCAGGGCCTGATCTACCAGGGCCGGCTGGAGCCTCCGAAGGGTCAGCTTCCCGACGATTGGGAGGACCGCGAGCAGACGCTCTTCCGGGCCACGAAGTTCGGCGACGAGGTCGACCGGCCGCTCAAGAAGTCGGACGGGAGCTGGACCTACTTCGCCAACGACATCGCCTATCATCACGACAAGTACCGCCGCGGCTTCGCCGACATGATCGACATCTGGGGCGCCGACCATGGCGGCTACGTCAAGCGCATGAAGGCGGCAGTCAGCGCCATCACCGGCAAGCAGGGCGAGCTCGACGTGAAGCTCTGCCAGCTGGTGCGCGTGATGCGCAACGGCGAGCTGGTGCGCATGTCCAAGCGGGCCGGCACGTTCGTGACCCTGCGCGACCTGCTGGACGAGGTCGGCCCCGACGTCGTGCGCTTCACCATGCTGACGCGCAAGAACGACGCGCCGTTCGACTTCGACCTGGTGAAGGCCACCGAACAGTCACGCGACAACCCGGTCTGGTATGTCCAGTATGGTCATGCGCGGACGCGCTCCGTGATGCGCCAGGCGACCGCTGCGGGCATCGCGGTCGAGGGTCTGGCCAGTGCGCCGCTCGATCGTCTTTCGGACGTGGGCGAACTCGCGCTGATCCGGATGATCGCCCAGTGGCCGCGCCAGGTCGAAGCGGCGGCAGTGGCCCACGAGCCGCATCGCGTCGCGTTCTATCTGTACGACCTGGCAGCCGCCTTCCACTCCCACTGGAACCGGGGACGCGAGGAGCCGGGCCTGCGTTTCGTGATCGAGGGCGACTCCGATCTCACGCGGGCGCGACTGGCATTGGTACAGGGAATCGGATTTGTGATAGGATCAGGTCTAAAGGTCTTCGGCGTAACACCCGTCGATGAAATGAGATAAAGAATGCATGTTCGCCGGTCCCCCTCCGGCGACGGACCAACGATCTACCGGCCCAACGAGTCGGTAGCTGTGCGGCTCGATCCTCCGCCTCGGCCCGTCGCGCATGAACCCGATTCAATTCCCCCGCCG
This sequence comes from Reyranella sp., assembly GCA_044377795.1. GTDB lineage: Bacteria > Pseudomonadota > Alphaproteobacteria > Reyranellales > Reyranellaceae > Reyranella. Next base: position 4,002 of record JBILYJ010000384.1, read on the forward strand.
CCCCGGGACTCGCTGCTCATGCGGGTCAACAGACGCCGTGGCCAGATCCTCACGGTGATGGTCTCGGTCGCCGCCATCGCAAGCTTCGGTTCGGTCGTGTGGTGGGCTCACAACCAGGACGTCAAGGCGGGCGGCCGAGGACTGGAGCCGCTGGTCGTGCAGGCGCCGACCACCCCGGCCCGCATCAAGCCCGAGAATGCCGGCGGCCTGGTGGTGCCCAACCAGGACAAGGAAGTCTTCAACCGCATCGCTCCCGGTGCCGTGCCCGCCCAGCCCGAGAAGCTGTTGCCGGTCGCGGTGACGCCGAAGCTGCCGGCCAACGGCCTGCCGCTGCCGGCCTCGCCGCCGAGGGCGGCGGAAGCGGTCAAGTCGCCGACGCCGCTGCAGCCTGCGTCGACCACCGGCGGCCCGGCGCCGGCGCCGGGCGTGAACGAGCCGAAGGTGCCTGCCAATCCGCCCAACATGCAGCCGGCGACCAACACTCCGACCACGACGGAGAGCGGGCCCAGCATCGCCAGCCTGATCGAGAACATGTCCGGTCCGACCGGCGGCTGGCGCATCCAGGTCGCCTCGGTGAAGAACGAGGACGTCGCCAAGTCCACATGGGCGCGGCTCCAGAGCGCGCACGGCGAGCAGCTGGCCAACCTGCGCATGCAGGCGGTCCGCGTCGATCTCGGCGATCGCGGCGTCTGGTACCGCGTGCAGGCCGGCCCGCTCGACGAGAAGCAGGCCCATTCGGTCTGCGCTTCGCTGAAGGCCCGCAAGGCCGACTGCGTGTCGGTCCCGCCCGCGCGCTGAGGCCAGCCGGGTGAGGTCTCTTCGATGAGCCGGCCGCGCGCCCTGATCCTGGGCTGCGCCGGGACCGAGCTGTCGGTCGAGGAGCGCGCCTTCTTCCGCGACGCCGATCCGCTGGGCTTCATCCTGTTTGCCCGCAATGTCGACACGGTCGAGGGCACCCGCCGCCTGGTCGATGATCTCCGCTCCTGCGTGGCGCGCGGCGAGGCGCCGGTGCTGATCGACCAGGAAGGCGGCCGGGTCGCCCGGCTGCGTCCGCCGCAGTGGCGCAAGGCCCCGCCGGCCCGGCTGCTGGGCGACCTCTACGCCCGCGACCCAGACGCCGGGCTCGAAGCGACGAAGCTCAATTCCCGGCTGCTCGCGGCGGACGTGGCGTCGATCGGCTGCGACGTCGACTGCCTGCCCGTGCTCGACATCGCCTTTCCCGAAACCCACGCCGTGATCGGTGATCGCGCCTATGCCGACCGGCCCGAGCCAGTGGCGGCGCTTGGCCGGGCTGCGGCTGAGGGCTTGCTGGCCGAGGGCGTGATGCCGGTGATCAAGCACATTCCCGGACATGGCCGCGCCAC
>JBILYJ010000385.1:0-5362 GCA_044377795.1 Reyranella sp.
CAGGAATAGGCCGGCAGATTGAAGATCGCGATCGCGCCCGGCGCGAGGCAGCGATGTGCCTCTTTCAGGGCACGCGCGGGATCAACGTTGGCGTGGCAGAGGACGTCGAGCGAGACATAGGCCCCGAGGGCTCCACCTCCGATCGGCATTTCATTGACCGAGCCCGAGAGGACCGGCCGGCCCGCCTTGGCCTTTGCCAGGCCGGCGGCCACCGGGTCGTATTCAAGGCCGACGGTCAGCCGGCCGGCGACGGCCGGCCCCAGCACCCGCAGCATGCCGCCGGTGCCGCATCCGGCATCGAGGACCGGTCCGCCGGCCTTCGTTCGCGACAGCGCCCGGGCAAGCTGGTTCGCGACCAGCCGGCGCAGGCCGCGATACCACCACATGCGGTCTTCGACCGCATGCATCTGCTCGTACTCGGCCCGTTCCACGAAGCGGCCTCTCCCGGGAAGTCTCCCCTTCCCGTCCGCTTATGATATCTTCGCTCCGCCTTGCCAACCGTTCACACCAAACCTCCGACCATTCCGCCGCGTGTCGAGCAGCTCCTGTTGGTATCGCTGTTCGCGCTGCCGATCCTCTGGCTCGCAGGCTATTTCTTCCCGCCCATCAATCACGACGTGGCGGCCATCCTCGACGTGTCGACGCGCTGGATCGGCGGCGAAAAGCTCTATGTCGAGGTGCTGGACGAGAATCTGCCGCTGACCTTCGTCGTGCACGGCCTGCCCGTGCTGACGGCCAGGCTCCTGCCCGGAACGGTGGCCTTCTGGTTTACGGCCTGGGTGGTCGCGGGCATCTTCGCCTCGTTCTGGGCCTGCCGGCGGCTCATCCGTCTCGTGCCGTCCGCCGACCATGCGCTCACCGAGGCGCTGCTGCCACCGGTGCTGCTGTTCCTGTTCACCGTGCTGCCCAACGAGCATTTCGGCCAGCGCGAGCACATCATGTTCGTGGCCTGCGCGCCCTACCTGATCGCCTCGATGGCGCGCGCCGAGGGCGTGAACCCGTCGCGTCTTGCCTCCGTTGCCATCGGACTCGCCGCGGGCATCGCGCTGGCCATGAAGCCGCATTATCTGGCGATCCCGGCCACGGTCGAACTCTACCTGCTATTCAGGCGCGGCGTGCGCCCGACCTTCACCGATCCGATCCCCTGGGCGATCGGCCTGCTCGCGGTGGCGCACCTCGCTCTGATGTACCTGGTGTTTCCGGAGTTCGGGCATTTCGTGTTGCCGCTGGCGGTCGAAGCCTATGCGCCGATCGGCGATTCGGGATGGCGCGAGGTTCTGACCAGCAACGTGCTGGGACCCACCCTGCTCGCGCTGGCGATCTTCGGCCTGCTCGCCGTCGTGTTCACCAAGACCATCGCCGCGCGCGTCCTCGTGGTGTTCGGCGTGGGCGCCGCGCTCTCGGCCATCGGCCAGGCCAAGGGCTGGCCCTATCACGTGCTGCCGGCGCTTTCGGCCGCGATCCTGCTCGCCGCTCTCACCGTCTCGCAGACCGTGGACCGCTACCTGCCGATCAGCCGCAGCGCGCATCGCCTGCCGGTGGCGGTGATCTGCGCCACCTTCATGGTGCTGCTCTATTTCCAGGCCGCTCTCTACACGCCGCCCTTCTACAAGCAGCGCCAGTTCGAGGCCTCCATCGGCGGTCGGCTGCAGCACATCATCGAGCAGAATGCGCCGAACCGGACCATCCTCGTCTTGTCACCGGGCATCTATCCGTTCTGGCCGATGGTCAACTACATCGGTGGCCGCATGACCACGCGGTTCCTCACCATGTGGGTGCTGCAGGGCGTGTACGCGACCTGCGACGACTTCCCCGCCCTCTACAATCCGCCCGACACGATGGGCGACTCCGAGAAGTTCGTGTTCGACACGCTGAGCGAGGACTTCGCCCGCGAGCATCCCGACCTTCTGATCGTCGACCGGATCGCCGGCGTGCCGCGCTGCCAGGGCAAGGAGTTCGATTATCTCGACTACTTCATGCAGAATCGGGTGTTCGCCGACGCCTTCGAGAACTACGAACACCTGATGGACTTCGACCGCTACCGGATCTACCGGCGGAAGAAGATGAAGAAATAAGTCTTCATGTCGTCCTGAGCATCGCGAAGGACCTGAGGGAACGACCAACGCACTCCTTGGCGGACGTGAGATCCTTCGCTTCGCTCAGGATGACATTCAAGCTTGGCTACTTTTTCCAGGGCGGCGCCAGCGCGACGGCGCGTGCGGCTTCGGGGATCTTGTCGGGATCGGGCACCTTGAAGACGCCCGAGGCCACCAGCACGATCTCGCCGCCGCAGACGAGGTCGCAGCTGGCGAAGCAGAAGTTGATCGTACGCCGCGCGATGCGCGCCTTGCCTTCGAGCCACTGGCCAAGTCTTGCGCCGCGCACGAACTCGCTGGTGAGCGAGATCGTGGGATGCGGCCAGAACATGCCGGTCGAGAAGCCCGAGCCTACGCCCATCACCATGTCGGCGACGGTGACCAGCAGGCCACCATGTGCCCAGCCCATCGGATTGCCATGCCGCTTTTCCAGCGGCAGGCCGATTCTGAGACCGTCCTCCTCCGCCTTGAACCAGAGCGGGCCCACGAGCCCGACGAAGTCGTCGGTGACATCGAGCCTGCGGAAACCTTCCGGTACGGAAGCGGTCATGGATCGAGCCCGTCCCTGGAGGCCACGAGACGGTCGAGCATGGTGCGCACAACCGGATCGAAGGGCGTGGCGCGGTGCGTCTCCTCGTTCAGCGACACCATGATCACCTTCTGCACGGCGGTGCAATTGCCTTGGCCGTCGAACAGGCCCTGGCCGATCACGCATTTGCGGTCGTGTGCCTCGACGAGGCGGCAGCAGGCGACGGCCGTGCCCGGATAGAACATCTGTCGCTTGAAGTCGGCCTCGATGCGCCCGACGACCAGGCGGAAACGCGGCAGCCCCGCCCGCACGATCTGGCGCAGGTAGGCGACGCGGGCACTCTCCAGCAGCTCGAGAAAGGCGCCGTTGTTGATGTGCCCGTTGGCGTCGACGTCCGCGAAGCGCAGGTTTTCGGTGGTCGAGAATCCGTAGATGCCGCGGTCGGCAAGATCGAACGCCATGAAGACTAGAGCTCCGAGAATTCCAGGGTGAGGTGTGCGGCTTCCGACGGCGGGACGACCAGCCGGCCGGAGTCGGGCTTCGTGAACCTGACGCCGTTCTTCTTCAGCAGGTCCTCGCAGGCCGCGAGGTTCTCGACCCGCACTGTGAGCAGCCCCGGATGATCTTCCGACCGTACCGGCGTGATGCCGGGATACCGGACGGCATAGTCCTTGGGCGTCATGTAGCGGATTGGCTGGGTGCCGGTGTCGACCACCAGCCCTTCGCCCTCGCGCTTGACGGAGCCCGGCCCGAAATACTTTTCCAGCTCGGGGATCCACTTGGCCGGCTGCTCGGCGATCACGGTGACGCCCAGGATGCCGCGCGCGCCGTTCGGATGGGCGGCCCATTCCGGCCGGTAGACGAATTCAGGCGTCTGGTGCTCGCAGACGAAGAAGCCGACCACCGGCATGTTGTCCTTGGGGATGCGCACCGTGCGGAACTTGGCGAGTTCCGTCTTTCCCGCGACCTCGACCGCGCGGTCGAAGAAGAGCGGCGCATCGGGATTGAGGCCGGCCGCCTTGAAGGCTTCGTAAGCCACGTCGGCGCCATCGGTGGCCAGGGCCACGTTGGCGAGACCGCCTCCGCCCTTCAGCCATTCGCGCCGCTCGGCGTTGAACTCGGTATCCTCGACGATGCCCAGGATCTCGAAATAGTCGGTGTCGAAGATCATCAGATGGTTGGCCGTGCCGAGCTTCTTGTGGAAGCCGCGCGGCTGGACCTGGAAGCCGAGCTTCCTGTAGGCCGCCTCGGCCGCGTCGATGCCGTCGACCATGACCACCACATGGTCGAGTCCCTTCACCGCACGCTTCATGCCGGCCTCCTGCGCACCATGTTGACCCCCTTGGAGGTCATGACCAGTTCGTCGTTCTGATTGACCGCAGTCCAGTGCTCATGGATGACACCCATGGTCGGGCGGCTCTTCGACGGCACCTTGCCCGCGCACTCGACCCAGGCGGTGAGCGTATCGCCCGGCCGCACCGGCTTCAGCCAGCGCAGTTCGTCGATGCCCGGAGAGCCCAGCGCCGTGCGCTTGTCGACGTAGTTGTCGACGAAAATTCTCATCAGCTTGGCGGCAACGTGCCAACCGGACGCACAAAGGCCCCCGAACAGCGAGGATTTTGCGGCTTCGGCATCGACGTGAAAGCTCTGCGGGTCGAACTTTTCGGCGAACTCGATGATTTCCTCAGCCGTGAAGCTGGTCGAGCCGAGAGGGTATTTCCTGCCGACTTCGTAGTCTTCCCAATAGCGGGGCTCTGCGGATTGCATGAGTCGGTCTTCGCAGAGCATGGGCGATCACGCAAGCATGTCCTCTGGCGCGGGCTATGGTAGCGTTGCCCCCGGAAAACAACGCGTAATGACCGATACCAATCTCGTCCGACGGCTCACAACGATCCTCTGCCTCGACGTGGTGGCGTTCAGCACCATGTCGGCGCGCGACGAGGAGCATGCGCTGGCGCTGTTGGCCGCCCGTCTCGATTCGGCCGGCACGCTCGTGCGCCAGCATCGCGGACGCGTCTTCAAGATGACCGGCGACGGGCTGCTGGCGGAATTCGCGAGCCCGGTCGAGGCTGTCCGCGCCGCCCTCGAGATCCAGGAGGCCATGCGCTCGGCCAACGCCGGCGCGAAGGCCGAAGACCAGCTCGTCCTGAGGATCGGCGCCAACCTGGGTGACGTCGTGGAGAGCGGCGACGATCTCATGGGCGATGCCGTGAACGTGGCAGTACGACTTGAGTCGATCTCCGCACCCGGCGGCATCTGCATCTCGTCGTCCGTCTACGACCAGATCGTCGGCAAGCTGATGCTGGGCGTCGAGGATATCGGCGAGCAGCACGTCAAGAACATCCCCCGCCCCATCCATGCCTACCGCCTGACTGTCGACGGCGCGCGGCCAGCCGCCGCCGCCCATCCCGCACATGCCGTGGCCCGGTCGATGCCGCGCACGCGCCTGTTCCTGGCCGGCGGGATCATGGCGATCCTGGTCCTGGGCGCGCTCGCCGGGACCTTCTATCTGCGTCATCCGTCGGCACCGCCCTCCCTGCAGACCGCCGAGCCCACCTCTGCCCTGCCGGTCGCGACCGCCCCCGTCCCGGATACCGTCGCCACCGAGGCCGTCCCCCGCGTGACCACGCCAGCCGCATCGCCGGTACCGGCGGCCCCTCGGGCTGCCCCGCAATCGTCCCCCGCGCCTCCTCGCTTCGCATCCAGGGATGTTCCCTTCGTCCCGGACTTCCATTGG
>JBILYJ010000386.1:0-5344 GCA_044377795.1 Reyranella sp.
CCCGAACTGCCAGGCTGACAGGCAGCCGGCGACGGCGAGATAGGCCCCGGCGATTCCGGAGGCCGTGGCGCGCACCTGTGGCACGCGTATGCCCTGGGCGGTCGCCGCGAGATCGTGATCGCGAGACGCTTTCAGCGCGCGGCCGGCGCGGCTGTGGATCAGATTGTGCGCGAGCCAGATGCCGGCGCCCAGGATCGCCAGCGCCATCAGGAAGGCCGAGCGGTCGTTGCTGAGCAGGGCGCTCGGCGGCGACGGGAAGTCGAGGTAGAGGCCCTGGACGCCGCCGGTCCAGTTCTCGATGAGCCGCCAGCGCAGCAGTTGCGGGAAGGCGATGACGACGGCGTAGGTGACGAGGGCCTGCGTCCAGAGCGTATGGGAACCGGCGACCCGGCCGATGCCATAGCCCGCGGCGAAGCCCAGCAGCGGGGCGAGGGCCAGACCGGCATAGGGCGAGAGCGGCGTGTGCGCCGCCAGCATGGCCGCGCCATAGCCTCCCAGGCCGAACAGCGCCGCCTGGGCCAGCGAGAACTGCCCGCTCACGCCGCACAGGATCACCAGGCCCATCAGTGCGATCGACCAGATCGCCGCCTGGGTGAAGCGGAAGACGACGAAATCCGGGAAGCAGAACGAGAGGGCGGCCGCCGCCACGAAGCCCATGGTCCATACGGTCCGCATGGCGTTACGATAGACCATACAACGAAGGAATGGGAGGGAAGCGATGAAACTGAGGCAATGCGTCTTCGTCTGCAAGGACCTGGAAAGCTCCGCCGAGGAGCTGTGCGACATTCTCGGTATCGAGGTCGCCTATCGCGATCCCGGTGTCGCCAAGTGGGGCCTGGCCAACGTCGTCTGCCCGACCGGCAACGACTTCCTCGAGATCGTGTCGCCGTTCAAGGACGGTACGTCGGCCGGCCGCTACATCGAACGCCGCAAGGGCGATGGCGGCTACATGGTGATCCTGCAGGTGCCCGATGCGGTGGCAGAGCGCCGGCGTGTCACCTCGCTCGGCGTCCGTGCCGTGGCCGAGAAGGACCTGCCCGAGTACCAGTACACCCACTTCCATCCCTCGGACACGAGCGGCGTGCTGCTGTCGATCGACACGACCTTTGCGCCTGCCGGCATCGATCCCGCTTTGTGGTGGCCGCCGGCCGAGAAGGACTGGACGAAGCATGCGCGCTCCGACGTCACCAACGGCCTCGCGGGCGTCGAAATCCAGCATGACGATCCCGACGGCGCCGCCGCTTCCTGGTCGCGGATCCTCGACCGGCCGGCCGTCGACAACATCATCCGGCTCGACGGTTCGCAGATCCGCTTCGTGCCGATCGTCGACGGGCGCGGACCGGGCGTCTCGGCCTACGATGTGAAGGTCGTGGATCGCGACCGCGTCCTGGCCGCTGCGGAGAAGCGGGGCCGCCGGCATGGGGTCGGTCAGGTCGAGGTCTGCGGCTGCCGCATCAATCTCGTCTGACGGGCCGCGTTCAGGCATAGAAGCAGGATCGTGCTGCGCATCCGACCCTTCGTCGTGGGCTACCTGGTTACCGCCCTTCTCGTGGGCGCGGGCGCGGGCGCGTTCCTGGCCGCCGAGGCCATGCTGATCGGTGGCGTCGGCATGCTGGCCGGCGCGATCGTGAGTTCTCTGGTGTGCCAGTGGAAGCCCGGCGTCGAGGCGCCGGCCTCGCAGCTCTGGCCGGTCGCCGTCCTCGCCAACCCGGTCTTTCTGGCAGCGCTCGTCTTCATGGCACTCGACTGGGAGTGCGTCGTGGGCGTCCAGCGCGGCTGGGGCTGTCTGGTCGCGGCGATGGCCATCATCGTCGCGAGCCTGTGTTTCCTGCCGCCGCTCGGCGGCCTGCTGTGGCGAAGCTGGAAGCGCCATCGCGCGCGACCGCGTTAGAGCCTTCGTCTCAGGTTAACCACACCACCTCATCCTGAGAGTCTGACTCGAAATGAGTGCAGCTAAAACAAGAGGCTATGAACAGCCCCGATAACCTCACCCTGAGGAGCATCGCGCAGCGATGCGTCTCGAAGGGTGGGCACGAGCACGGCGTCTGTTGCCCATCCTTCGAGACGCGCCGCTTCGCGGCGCTCCTCAGGATGAGGTAAGTGCTTGAATTGATTCAATTCATTTCCGGCCAGCCTCTGAGGAGCCGCGCGTAGCGCGGCGTCTCGAAGGATGGGCAACTGACAGTGTACGTGTAGCCCATCCTTCGAGACGGCTGCTGCGCAGCCTCCTCAGGATGAGGTTATTGGGAAATTCGACGCAGATTCGACTTCTGCTCGAAATGACCTTAGGCCGCGAGCGACTTGGCGAGGCGGCCGCGGATCATCTCCTCGGCTTCGCGGACGATGCGCTCGACCAGCTCCTTGCAGGTCGGGATGTCGTTGATCAGGCCCATGCAGGTGCCCGCCGACCAGATGCCGTGTTCCATGTCGCCGGTTTCGTAGACGACCTTGCCCTTGGCGCCGGCGACGATCGGACCGATCTCCTGGATGGTCTTGCCCTCGCCTTCCATCTCGATGGTCTTCTTGGCGATGCTGTTGCCGTAGACGCGGCTGGTGTTGCGCATGGTGCGCAGGATCAGCGACGTGCTGCGCTCGTCGGAGGAGACGATCTTCTCCTTCACGTTCTGGTGGATCGGCGCTTCCTTGGTCGCCATGAAGCGGGTGCCCATGTTGATGCCCTCGCAGCCCAGCGCCAGCGCCGCCACGAGGCCGCGCGCATCGGCGAATCCGCCCGAGGCGATCATCGGGATCTTGATCACGTTGGCGGCCGCCGGCAGCAGCACGAGGTTCGGCACGTCATCCTCGCCCGGGTGACCGGCGCATTCGAAGCCGTCCATCGAGATCGCATCGACACCGGCCTTCTCGGCCGAGAGACCGTGGCGGACCGCGGTGCACTTGTGGATCACCTTGACGCCCGCTTCCTTGAGCTTGGGCAGGAACGGCTTGGGATTGTTGCCGGCCGTCTCGACGATCTTGATGCCGGAATCGATGATGGCGTCGATGTATTCGCCGTAGGGCCGCGGCACGAGCGTCGGCAGGATGGTGAGATTCACGCCGAACGGCTGGTCCGTCATCTCGCGGCAGCGCTTGATCTCCTTGCGCAGATCCTCGGGCGTCGGCTGGGTGAGGCCGGTGAGGATGCCCAGCGCGCCGGCGTTGGAAACGGCCGAGGCGAGTTCGGCGCGGCCGACCCACTGCATGCCACCCTGCACGATCGGATGCTTGATGCCGAACATCTCGGTGAAGCGCGTCTTGATCATCTGGATTTTTCCCCCTGGGTAAGTTCCCCAAGCATTACCGAACCGGAACGCCCGGGGCCAGCCCACGGATCGCAGCGTGGACATGCCGTCCGCGATGCGGATCAGGTGCGGTCGATGAAGGAGACCGTGTCGTCCAGGGAGGGCGCACGCTTGCGCAGCAGCTCGGAGAAGGACCCGACGATGTCGATATGGTCGACCTCGGGATAGAGCTTCAGCTCGGCTCGTCCGCCGGCCTTGCGCCAGGCCGCGGCCAGACGTTCGCTGTTGAACGGCTTCACCGTCGTGTCGGCAGTGCCGTGCAGCAGCAGGAGCGGCGGCAGGGGCGCACGGGCGTATTCGATGGGCTGCGTCTCGCGGCGATCGCCGCCGAAAATCTCCCGCAGCCGGCGCGAGGTGAGGGGCAGGAAATCGTACGGTCCGGCGATGCCGATACCGCCCGGCAGCTTCATGCGGTCGACGCCGGCGGCGGCAAGGTAGGGCGTGTTGGCGACCATCATGATCGCGATGTAGGCGCCCGCCGAGTGCCCCGCGACGAACAGTTTCCCGGTACCGACCTTCCTTGCCGCCCAGGCCGTCGCCGCTGCGCCATCGTCGAGGAACGCCGGATAGCGGACTTCGGGATAGACGCGGTAGTCGGGAATGATCGTGGTGATGCCCAGCGCCGCCAGCGCCTGACCGACGAACAGATAGTCGCCCTTGGCGCCGGAAGCCCACGAGCCGCCATAGAAGAAGATCACCGCCTTGCCGTCGGCGCGCGGCTGGTCGGGCGTGTAGACGTCGAGCTTCTGGCGGGGAAGGCTGCCATAGGGAATGTCGGCGTCGACCGTATAGCCCGAGCGCGCGACGGTCGTGTTCAGGAGCGCTGCGGGAGAGCAGCCGCCGAGCAGGCCGAGAACGCTGGCAATGAGGCCTCGGCGCGCCAGATTCATGCAGAGCCAGCGAGGTCGCGCACTTGCTCGGCCAGCGCCAGCGAGGCGGTGAGGCCGGGCGATTCGATGCCGAACAGGTTGATGAGGCCGGGCACGCCATGGTCGGCGGGGCCGGTGATGGTGAAATCCTGCGCCGGCGCGCCCTGCGGCACGATCTTCGGCCGGATGCCGGCATAGCCGGGCTGCAGCGAACCATCCTTGATGCCGGGCCAGTACTTGCGCACGGCCGCGTAGAACTTGTCGGCGCGATGCGGATCGACCGTGTACTCGATGCCGTCGATCCACTCGACGTCGGGACCGAACTTCGCCTGGCCACCCATGTCCACGGTGATGTGCACACCCAGCCCGCCCGGCACGGGGACGGGGTAGATGAGGCGGGAGAAAGGGGAGCGACCGGTCAAGGTGAAGTAGTTTCCTTTGGCGTAGTACGCGGTCGGAATATGCTCGGATGGCATCCCGACGATTTTTTTCGCAAGCGTCGGCGCATGCAGCCCGGCCGCATTGATCAGAAGTCGGCAACGCAGGTTCATCGGCTCGGTTCCGCCGACCTCGATCTCGACGCCGCCCTCGACCACGCGGCCGCCTTTCACCGGACTGTTGAAGGCGAACATTGCGCCGTGCGCTTCGGCGTCGCCCTGCAGGGCCAGCATGTAGGAATGGCTGTCGACGATCCCGGTGCTGGGCGAGAACAGGGCGGCCGTGCATTGCAGGTTCGGCTCCATCGCGATCGCCTCGGCGGCACTCAGGAAGCGCATGCCCTCGACGCCGTTCGCTTCCGCACGTCCCTTGATCTCGGCGAGCTTCTCGCTCTCGGCCTCGTTGGTCGCCACGATCAGCTTGCCGCAGTTGAGATGCGGTACGCCGTGGTCCTGGCAATAGGCATAGAGCATGCGCCGGCCGGCGACGCAGGAGCGCGCCATCAGGCTGCCCTTGGGATAGTAGATGCCGGCGTGGATGACCTCGGAATTGCGCGAGCTGGTTTCGGTGCCGATGGCGTCGGCCGCCTCCACGACGATGACCTCGCGGCCGGCAAGGGCCAGAGCACGGGCGACGGCAAGGCCGACAACACCTGCGCCAATGACAACGCAGTCGACGGTTTCAAACGGGGACGAATTCATGGTCGCATGCTAGAACCGCCGCCTCTTTCAGTCACCA
>JBILYJ010000420.1:0-4903 GCA_044377795.1 Reyranella sp.
GCCTGGGCGATCCCAATGTCGCGAGCTGGGGGCGGCTGGTCGGCGACGGACGCCAGCTCATCCGCAGCTCCTGGTACATCTGCGCCATCCCGGGCATTGCGATCATGATCACCGTGCTCTGCCTCAACCTGGTGGGCGACGGGCTGAACGACGCGCTCAATCCGAAGCTGAGGGACCGGTGATGAGCGGCTCGGCCCTCCCCCTCGAGATCGTCGACCTCCGCACCACGCTCTTCACCCGCCGCGGCGAGATGAAGGCGGTCGACGGGCTCAGCCTCTCCGTCGGCGCCGGCGAGACCGTGGCCCTGGTCGGAGAGTCCGGCTGCGGCAAGTCTCTGTCGGCGCTCTCGGTGATGCGGCTGCTGCCCGATCCGCCGGCCCGCATCGTCGGCGGCCAGGTGAAGCTCAACGGGCGGGACATCGTGCCCCTGCCCGAGGAGACCATGCTCGGCATCCGGGGCAAGGAGATCGGCATGATCTTCCAGGACCCGATCAGCTCGCTGAACCCGGTCACCACGGTCGAGAAGCAGATCGTCGAAGTGCTGATGACCCATACCGAGCTCGGCCGCGGCCAGGCGCGCGTGCGCGCCCACGAGCTGCTGGAGCTGGTCGGCATGCCGGACGCGGCGCGCCGGCTCGACGCCTACCCGCACCAGCTCTCCGGCGGCATGTGCCAGCGGGTCGTGATCGCCATGGCGATCGCGTGCAGCCCGTCGGTGCTGATCGCCGACGAGCCGACCACGGCGCTCGACGTCACGGTGCAGGCGCAGGTGCTGGCGCTCCTGAAGAAGCTGCAGGCCGATGCCGGCATGGCGATGATCTTCATCACCCACGATCTCGGCGTCGTCGCCGAGACCGCGGACCGGGTCGTGGTCATGTACGCCGGCCGCAAGGTCGAGGAGGCGTCGGTCGACGAGCTGTTCGAGAACCCGCTGCACCCTTACACGGTGGGCCTGATCGGCGCGACGCCGACGCCGGGCGCCGAGCGCGCCGAGCGGCTGGCCGACATTCCCGGCATGGTGCCGCCGCTCAACGCCCTGCCGCAGGGCTGCGCCTTCGCGCCGCGCTGCAAGCGGGTGATGGACCGCTGCCTCACCGAGAAGCCCGCCCTCACGGTTCCCGGGCCGGGCCGCCTCGTCGCCTGCTTCGCGGCGCAGGGAGGCTGACCATGTCGTTGCTTTCCCTGCGCGACGTGCGCGTGCAGTTCAACACCGCGGGCGGCGTCGTCCGCGCCGTCAACGGCGTCAGCCTCGACCTCGCCGTGGGCGAAACGCTGGGCCTCGTGGGCGAGTCCGGGTGCGGCAAGTCCACCTTGGGCAAGGCGATCATGAAGCTGGTGCCGGTCAGCGGCGGCGAGATCGTGGTCGAGGGCGTCGACATTGCGCCGCTCAATCGCGATCAGCTCACCGACATGCGCCGCAAGGTGCAGATGATCTTCCAGGATCCCTATGGCTCGCTCAACCCGCGCTCGACCGTGGGCCGCTCGGTGGCCCAGCCGATGGTGCTGGCCGGCTGGAAGCCCGAGGCGACGGCCGAGCGGGTCGAGACCCTGCTGCGCTGGGTCGGCCTGCCGAGCGACGCCAAGCAGCGCTACCCGCACGAATTCTCGGGCGGCCAGCGCCAGCGCATCGGCATCGCCCGCGCCCTGGCGCTCAGCCCCAAGCTGATCATCTGCGACGAGCCGGTCTCGGCGCTCGACGTCTCGGTGCGCGCGCAGGTGATCAACCTGCTCGAGGACCTGAAGAGCCAGTTCGGCGTCTCGTACCTCTTCATCAGCCACGATCTCAGCGTGGTCGAGCACATCGCCGACCGGGTGGCGGTGATGTATCTCGGCATGCTGTTCGAGGTCGGCGGCCGCGACCAGATCTGGAAGAGCCCGCAACATCCCTACACCAGGGCCCTGCTGGCGGCCGCGCCGATCGCCAACCCGAAGCTCGCCCGCGCCCGCCAGCGCACCGTCCTGCAGGGCGAGTTGCCGAGTCCGCTGAACCCGCCGCCCGGCTGTCCCTTCAATTCACGCTGCCCGATGGCCCAGGACCGCTGCCGGGTCGAGAAGCCGGTCCTGCGTCCCGTCGCCAACGGCGCGCAGGCCGCGTGCCATTTCGTCTGATTTGGCTATGATCCGGGCCATGAGACTGCCCGCCTTCTTCGCCACCCTGCTTGCCGCCGGTGCCTTTTCCGGTGCCGCCAACGCCCAGACCATGGAGTTCGGCTGCCCCGACCCGGGGACGACCTTCACCTATGACAGCGGGGTCAAGGTCGTGGCGCGCGGGCGCGAAGGCATGGACTGCCTCATGGACCGGGTGGGCGGAAAGCCGTTCAAGCTGCGGGCGCTGCTGTTCGACAATCCATCCGCGGATGGCGCCGACCTCTCAGCCTATATCGCCGCCTTGCGTCCCGAACGCCTGTGGCCGCTCGAGGTCGGCAAGAAGATCGAGGCGAGCTACAGGGTGGGCGGCGGTACCTGGACCTACACGCTCGCCGTGGCGCGCTACGAGCGGCGCACCGGGCCGGGCGACAGGATGATCGACACGTTCCTGATCGAGATGAACGAGACCGGCGACAAGGGCCAGCGCACCATCTCGCGCTGGTGGATCTCGCCCGCCGACAAGTTCGCCATCCGCTACGATTTCAGCGACGGCGCCGGCAAGGCCAACCGCGCGGTGGTGACGGAAGTCACGAAGTAGGCACGGAGCGACGCCGCGCTTCAGCCTCAGGAGGCTAGGAGACTCGTGCGGTCGGTTGAGTCCGCCTTCATGGTCGTGCTTCCGACGAAACAGTCAAAGACCGAGCCGATAGAACCTCGATGCCGTGTCGTGGAACAGGTCGGCCTTCTCCGCCGCACTCGCGCCCTGTGCCAGCCTCTTGCAGGCGTTCCAGAATACGCCGTAGCCGTACGAGCCCTTGTCGACAGGGAAGTTGCTTTCGAACATCGCACGGCTGGGGCCGAACGCAGCAATGCAGGTCTCCACATAAGGCCGCCAGGCGGCGGCGAGCTGCTCCGAGCTGGGCGGCAGCTCGCCTTCATGGACGTCGAAGCCGAACATCTTCATGCCGAGACCGCCGAGCTTCACGTGAACGTTGGGGCACGCCGCCAGTTCGCGGATACGGGCGCTCCAGTCGGCGAACACCTCGTCGCGCTTGCCCTTGTAGCGGCCAAGTCCGATCGGGCCGCCGACATGGTTCATCACGATCGGTGTCGCCGGAAAGGCGCGCGCCAGGTCGACCACATCGCCGAGTTGGGGATGGAAGGCCCAGGCGTCGAAGCTGAGACCGAGCGGCGCCAGTTGCGCGAAGCCCTCGCGCACGCGCTTGTCGAGCAACAGCCCCTGCGGCCGGACGAATGTGGCGCCCCACTGCGCCTGGTCCGGATCGCTGGACGCGATATAGCGGATGCCACGAAACCGCCCACCGCCCACCGCGATCATCGCCTCGAGGACCTCGGCCACCCTTGCGCCCAGCATGAGGTCGGCATAACCCACGATGCCGGCGCAGAGGCGTGGCTTGCCGTAGCCGCCACTGGCGCTCATCGCCGCGACCCCGTTCGCGAACTCGATCTCGCCCACCGGCCGCATCTCCTCAGGCCCGCCGGCGCGATACATCGACAGCCACTCCAGATAGACGGTGGCGACGATGCTGTGGCCGCTGCCGATATCCTCCAGCAGGTCCGACATCAGGTATGTGCCGCTCTCCGGCCGGTCGATCAGGTGATGGTGCGGATCGACGATCGGCAAGGCGGGATCGAGCGGGTCCTCCCGGCGACGATCGAGCCATTCCTTGCGTATGGCCAGGTGCGAGCTGATCTGTGCGCTGATCGCGGACGACATCGCTTCCTCCTCAGTAGCTCGGCTTGGTCGAGAACGGCGTCAGCTGTAGCTCGTGCGTCCAGACCGACCGGTCCTGCGTGTGAAGGTAGTAGAAGGCCTCGGCGATCTTCACCGGGTTCATCACTTGCTCGGGATTCTGCCGGGCACGCGGCAACGCGTGAGTGCCGGGCGAGTCAATGAGGCCGTCGATCACGACATTGGCGACGTGCACGCCATGCTCAGAATATTCCTCAGTGAGGACCTGGGCCAGTGTGCGCATCATCACCCGCGGATAGTAGAGCGACTGGCCCGTCATCCGCTTTCGCCCGCGCAACGAGCTCGAATTGTTGGAAAAGAAGAAGGAGCCCTCGCCGCGCTTGCGCATCGCCGGCAGGACTTCCTTGGCGACCAGGAACGGGCCGCGGCTGGCGATGTGCTGGGCGGTGTCGAACATCTCCACTGGGATGTGCTCGAGCAGCTCCTTCTCGGGCGGCAGGTCGCGGCCTTCGAGATAGCCCGCGTTATAGACCACGACGTGCGGATCTCCAGCGTCGTTACGGATCGTGGCGAAGGCCGCGGCGACCGACTCTTGCCGCGAGAGATCGAGCTCGACGATGGTGCAGTCACCGCCCTGCGTGCGGATCGCCGCCTCGAGCGTCGATGCGTTGGCGGCCGTTCGGGTCGTCAGCACGACGAAGAACTCCTCGGCCGCGAACTTCTGGGCAATGGCGCCGCCGATGCCCCAGCGCACGCCGACCGGCAGATCGCTGTCGTCCACCGCCTTGCCATGGGCTAGCCTGGTGTTACGGCCATCGGCCTGCCATTTCGACGTGGCGCCGATGATCACGGCGACCGGCTTGCCGTTGGTGTTCTTTGCCATTTGAGCTGCTCCCCTACCTGATCGCGATACTCCTCGGGATACCAGCGAATGGAAAGGGCTAGGCCACCGATCCCGGATCGGTGTTGGCGCCGCAGATCAATGTGGCAACGCGCTCGCCGGGCGCGGGACGATAGGCGCTGGCACGCAGCGCAGCGAGGCCGGTGGCACCCGCCGGTTCGGCAACGATGCGCAGCTCGTCCCACAGCGCACGCTGCGTC
>JBILYJ010000035.1:0-20447 GCA_044377795.1 Reyranella sp.
GAAGCCGATGGTCGACGCCCCTCTTCTCGATGGCGTGGCCTGCGCCATCTCGATGGCCGAGGGGCTCGCCCTGCAGAAGCTCGCCAAAGCCACTAATGGTGCACTTGCGAAGCCGGGCACCGTCGACAGCATCAAACTCTCCAGGGGACTTTCGAAGCTGCTGCAATCGCCCTAGGGTCCGTCCTCATGCGGTTAGTCAGCTTTCGCCATGCGGGCGCGAACAAATTCGGCGCGGCCGTGGACAGCGGCATCGTCGATCTGTCTGCGCGCACGAACGGGCGCTGGGCCGGCTTGCGCGACGTCATCGCGGCCAAGGCGCTCGATGAACTTCGTGCCACGACAGCGGGCGCTGCGGCGGATCTGAAGTTCGAGGACGTCGAGTTGCTGCCGGTCGTTCCCGATCCCGGCAAGATTCTCTGCGTCGGCCTCAACTATGCGAGCCATGTCGGCGAGGTCGGGCGCCAGATGCCGACGGTTCCGAGCGTCTTCTCGCGGCTTCACAACACGCTGGTGCGCCACGGCGGCGACATGGTGCGGCCGCGCGCCTCGACCGACTTCGACTATGAGGGCGAGTTGGCCATCGTGATCGGCGAACGCTGCCGGCACGTCCCGCGCGCCGGCGCCCTCTCGGTGATCGCGGGCTATACCGGCTTCATCGACGGCAGCGTGCGCGACTTCCAGAAGCATTCGGTCTTCGCCGGCAAGAACTTCCCGGCCACCGGGCCGCTGGGACCGTGGATGGTGACCTCGGATGCCATCCCCGATCCGCAGCGGCTCGAACTGACGACACGGTTGAACGGCGCCGTGGTGCAGCACGACACGACCGATCACATGATCTTCGATGTCGCCACCATCATCGAATATCTCTCGACCGTGACCTGGCTGGAGCCGGGCGACATCATCGCGACCGGCACGCCCGATGGTGTCGGCGCCGGCCGCAAGCCGCCGCTCTGGATGAAGGCCGGCGACAGGCTGGAAGTCGAGATCTCAGGCATAGGGACCTTGGGCGTCAATGTCGTCGACGAGTAACTCATTCGACCTGCCGGCCAGCGACGCCGGCGCCGATGCGAAGAAGGCCCGCGAGTTCAAGGTGATCGCGCTGATCGCCGTGGCCCATTTCGTGAGCCACGTGCACATCATGCTGTTGCCGCCGCTGTTCGGCGAAGTCCGCGAGGCCTTCGGCGTCAGCTACGTCGAGATCGGCTTCGCGCTCACGGCGTTCAATGCCGCTTCCGCCCTGCTGCAGACACCGGCCGGCTTCCTGGTCGACCGGGTCGGCCCGCGCGCCATGCTGACCGGCGGCCTGATCCTGGGCGGCATCGCCGTCGCGGCGGCCGCGCTGCTGCCCGGCTACTGGTTCTTCGTCATCGCCTATGGGTTCCTCGGCCTCGCCAACACCGTCTATCACCCGGCCGACTATTCGATCCTCTCGGCCACCATCGACCACAAGCGCATCGGCAAGGCCTTCTCGATCCATACCTTCGCCGGCTATCTCGGCTCGGGCGTCACCCCGGCGCTGGCGCTGGCTTGCGCCGCCCTGTGGGGCTGGCGCGGCGCCTTCCTGTTCGTCGCCGGCCTGTCGATCGCCACCGCGTTGCTGCTGATCGTGATGGGCAGCATCCTGCCGCGCGTCGTGCACAAGCCCGGGCAGCAGCCGGCAAAGGAGATCGGCCAGAAGGTCGGGCTCGACCTGCTGCTGAGCGCGCCGATCCTGCGCAACCTTCTGTTCTTCTTCTGCCTCGCCATGGCTAATGGCGGCATCCAGACCTTCACCGTCGTCGGCATGGCGCAGATCCATGGCACGCCCTTCTCGGTGGCCAGCGTGGCGCTGTCGGGCTTCCTGCTGTTCAGCGCCGGCGGCGTGCTGCTGGGCGGCATCATCGCCGACCGCACGCCGCACCACGAACGGGTGGCGGCCGTCGGCTTTGCCTGCACCTCGACCATGGCGATCCTGATGGCCTGGGTCGACATGCCGGCCGCCGTGCTGATCGGCGTGATGTCGGTTGGCGGCCTGCTGAACGGCATCATCCAGCCGTCGCGCGACATGATGGTGCGCGCCGTCACGCCGCCCGGCTCGTTCGGCAAGGTGTTCGGCTTCGTCAGCACCGGCTTCAACCTGGGCGGCATGATTGCCCCGCTGCTCTATGGATTCCTGATGGACCATGGCGAGCCACGCGCCATCTTCATGATCGTCACCGGCTTCATCTTCCTGGCGCTGGTGACCGCCCTCACCCGCCGTAAACCCGAGAGCATTGCCTGATGGATTCCCTGACGCCCGCCACGCCCGCCCAGACCGTGGCCAAGACCGAAGCCCTCGCCCGCCGCTATGGCGCCGACGCCGTCCCCACGGCCGGCCCGTGGAACGAGACCATCGCCACGATGCTCGATCATCGCTCGGTGCGCAGCTACAAGCCCGACCCCGTGCCGGCCGGTGCGTTGGAGAGCATGATCGCCGCCGCCCAGTCGGCTGCCACCAGTTCCAACATGCAGTGGTGGTCGGCACTCGCCGTCACCGATCCCGCCAAGAAGAAGGTGCTGGCCGAGATCGCCGGCGGCCAGAAGCATATCGAGCAGTGCCCGCTGTTCATCGCCTGGATCGCCGACATGTCGCGCAACCAGCGCATCTCGAACGCGACGAAGACCGAGTTCGAGACCATGCCCTGGCTCGAGACCTTCATGGTCGCCTCGATCGATGCCGCGCTGGCGGCCCAGAACGCGGTCGTCGCCGCGGAGTCGATGGGCCTGCGCACCGTCTACATCGGCGCCATGCGCAACGACCCGATCCGCGTGGCCGAACTGCTGGGCCTGCCGCCCCAGACCGTCGTCGTGTTCGGCCTCTGCGTCGGTTACGCGACCGAGAAGGGAGAGGGCGAAGTGAAGCCGCGCCTGCCGCAGTCGGTCGTGCTGCACAACGAGCGCTACGACGCGTCGAAGGAAGAGGCCCTGCGCGCCGCCTACGATGCCGAAATGAGCAAGTTCTCGGCCCGCCACGAGCTGCAGGCCGCGACCTGGACCCAGCGGGTGCTGAACCGGCTGGGACCGATCAAGGCGATGAACGGCCGCGAGACGCTGCGCGCGGCGCTGGCGAAGATGGGCTTCGAGATCCGGTAGCGAAAACCCGTCAGTCGAACTTGCCACTCTTGAGGCGGTCTACCATCGGGTTCCGTGCCGGCGCCGCGACGCGCCGCAGTGTGTTCGTGTCGCGGTGGTCGAAGGCCGGCGTCTTGCCTCGGACCGCCAAGTCGGTGCGCGTCACGTAGGACCAGCTGCCGTCATCATGGAAGGTGATGTCGATGCGGTAGTAATCGGTGCGGAACGCCTGCTCGAGGAAGGTGGTCGAGCAGATGCCGAAGCGGGTGTCGCCGCGTTTGGCTTCCACGGAAATCGTCTTGTCACCGGGCTTCGCCGTGCCGCCCGCCAGCACGACCTGGCCGCGCGGGATGGCGATGGATTGCATGATCAGGCCGGTGGCCGGCTCCCACAGCCAGTAGCCGACCTGGTCATGGAAGGTGATGGCTTCCTCGTCGGTGTTGATGTGGATGTGGTAGCGCAATCCATAGAGGAGCTGCGGTCCGTTGGGCTGCGGGTCGATCGGCTCCATCCGGATACGTTCCCGGAAGTTGCGCTGTTCGGGACCCGCCGCCTTGGGCGCGATGTCGACGCCCTTGTCGGACTCCCATTCGCCGGCGAGGCGGGCCAGCGGCCCCAGATTGGCGAGCGTGTCCGGTGAAAAATCCTCGGGCTCGCTAAAGACGTCTTCGGGAAGGGTCGACATGGGCTCCTCGGGCTGCACTCGCGCGGAATGTGCAGGCCCGCCTTCGCGTTAACAAGCGCGCGGCTTGTCACGCATCGCGGCTGGAGTCAGTGCCTGCCGTTTGCGGCGTCATCGACACGAGCGGCGCCGCATTCCCTTTGTTCGATGTTGCAGGTCGGGTTAGCGTCGGCCGGCGCGATTCACCGGCCCGCCCCCGTTCACGTCCGCCCCCCCAGGATGTCCGGGGGCCACCCCGACGCCGGGAGCACCCGCTCCCACGCCGGGCGCGACACCCACACCAGGAGCCCCAACGCCGACACCCGGCGCGACGCCAACGCCGGGCGCGCCTGCTCCGACGCCCGGGGCCACGCCTACACCGGGCGCTCCGGCGCCGCGGGGGGCCCAGACGCAGCCGTGCGGCACGCCTTCAGCGCGGCAATAGACCTGAGCCTCGACCGAGGTCGCCATGACCACGAGACCCAGAGACAGGCCTGCGATTGTACGCACCATGACTTACTCCCAGCTTCCAGACGGAATCTTTGACAGTCACTACCACGTCCCGGATATGGCAGCTCAACAATCGGACGAGTGACCTACAGTCGGAGCGGCCTGCCGCCCGCCTACTGCGTCACGACATAGGTCCTGGGCGGATGACGGCGCATGGCTTCTTCGTTCGGCTCGACGCCCCAGCCCGGTCCCTTGGGCAGGAGATAGTCGCCATTCTCGAAGACCGGCGGATTGTCGACGATCTCGTCGCGCCACGGCACGCCGTCGATGTCGATCTCCATGATCCGGAAGTTCGGCACGGCGGCGCAGAAATGCGCCGAGATGGCGCTGGCGAGATGGCCATAGAAATTATGCGGCGCCACGTTCACCTCGTAGACGTCAGCCATCGAGGCGATCTTCAGGGACTCGTTGAAGCCGTTCCAGATCACGTCGACGATGGCGGTGTCGAAGGCATAGGCCTCAAGGTACGGCCGGAAGTCGCGGCGCTCCAGCAGGGTCTCGCCTGAGGCGATGGGACAGGGCGCGTCGCGGCGGATCATGGCGATCGACTTCGGATCGTGGATGTCGAGCTCGAGCCAGGTGAGGCCGGTCGGGCCTACCGCCTCGGCGATGCGCTTGAACCCCTCGGTCCGGAAATGGAAGTTGGTGTCGAGCATGATGCCGACATCGGGACCGGCGCCGGCGCGGAACGCTTCGACGGTCCTGGCCGCGCTGCGCGCGATGAAGGCGTCCCAGTTGCGCTCGGGGAAACCCTTGCCGACGACGAAGCCCGGCCGATAGGCGCGCAGCTTGCCATCGACTTCCATGGCGATGTTGGTCTTGCAGGCGGTGAAGCCCTTCCTGCGGACCTCCTCGCCGGTCCTGGCCATGTCGTCGTAGGAGCGCACCGCCGGCGTGCCGCAGAGATCGGGATTGCGCATGCGATAGGAGCCGCAATGCGACCAGTAGACGGGAATGCGGTCGCGCAGCTTGCCGCCGAACAGCTGATAGACCGGCACGCCCAGCGCCTTGCCCTTGATGTCGAGCAGCGCGTTCTCGATGGCGGCGATCGCCTGCCGCACCACGCCACCGCGCGACTGCGTCGACTTGGTCGCGAGCACCGCGTTCACCAGCTCGATGTCCATCGGGTCCATGCCAATCACGCTTGGCATCAGGTTCTCGATGACGCCCGAGAGGCCGGGGCTGCCGAAGCTCTCGTTGTATTCGGACCAGCCGATCGGGCCGGTGTCGGTCACCAGCTTCAGGAACGAGAACAGGCGCCAGCCAGCATCGCAGCGGAAAATCTCGTAGCTCTTGATCTTCATGTTTCCTCTCCCGCGTTTCTTCTATTTGCGCCAGGCCGAGACGATGGATGCCGCTTTCGCGCGCACCGTGGCCGCATCGTCGCCTGGCTTGTAGAGCGATGAGCCGAGGCCGAAGCCCGCGGCGCCGGCCGAGCGCCACGCTCCCAAGTTGTCCGCGCCGATGCCGCCGACCGGGATCAGCGGCGTGCCCTTCGGCAGTACCGCCAGCAGCGCCTTCACCACGGCAGGCGAGGCGATCTCGGCGGGAAACAGCTTCAGCCCGTGCGCGCCGGCCTCGAGAGCGGCGAAGGCTTCCGTCGGTGTCACGATGCCGGGGAGGCTCGCCATGCCGAGCCGCACCGTCTCGACCACGACGTCGCGATCGAAGTTCGGCGCGACGACCAGCTCGCCGCCGGCCGACGCGACGTCGCGCGCCTCGGCGGCCGTCAGCACCGTGCCGGCGCCGATCACGGCGTCGGGGAAGCGCTTGCGCAAGGCCGCGATGCTGTCGAGCGGCCGCGGCGAATTGAGCGGCACTTCGATCAGGCGAAAGCCCGCCTCGACCAGCACGTCGCCGATCGCTGGCGCCTCCTCGGGCTTCAGCCCGCGCAGGATGGCAACGAGCGGCAGCTCGCGCATCGCGTCCCTGAACCTGTCGACGCTCGTCATCCCTGCAAGGCCCTCATCCCCGCCCATGTGGCTTCGCCACCGAAGCAGCGCACGGCGACATCCATCGCCTTCAAAGCGAGAGCATAGCGCGCCGTGAGCGCCGGCGCGCCGATCGCGATCACGTCGCGGGCGGTCGGGGCTTCGTGGCGCAGCTCTTCCCCGATCAGCAGGCCCGACAGGTAACTCGCCGACTGCGCCGGCGACAGCCGGTCGAACAGGGCAAGCGCCCGCACGCCGAAGGCATTGTGCAGCAACCCCTCGCCGTTGCCGGCGCGAGTCACGCCGCGCAGGAACATCGCCTCGTCGAGCGGCGCCTCGGCGTCGAGGGTCCGCGCGAGAATCGAATGCTGGCTGAGCAGGCCATAGAACTCGCCCGTCATGCAGGTACGAAAGCCCACGATGCGGCTATCGCGCACCGTGGCCCACTTGCTGTGTGTGCCCGGCAGCACGAACAGCCCATCGGAAAGACCCGCCAGCCGCAGCGCCCCGAAGATCTGCACTTCCTCGCCGCGCATCACGTCGGGCACCTCGCCCTGCTCGACGCTGAGGCCGGGCACCAGCGCGATGCGTTCCGGCTCGATCCAGTGCAGGTGGCGCTTGAGGTCTGCGAGGCCGGCCGGACAGGCGACGTAAGGCGCTTCGACCCAGCCCTGCCGGCTGCCGGCCATGCCGGAAATCAGGCAGACGCTGTCCGCGGGCTTCATCCAAGCGGAGAACAGCGAATCGAAGACGCCGGCGAAGTCGCCGTTGGGAACATTGAGGATACCGAGCGACGCGCTCTTCTCCTCCAGCACGTGGCCCGCCGCGTCGAGCCGGGCACCGCGCAGCGAACTGGTGCCCCAGTCGACGGCGATCAGATGCGACACGGCCTTGGCCCCAGTTCGCTGGCGGCAATTGCGAACAGCTCGTCAGCCGAACCGATCGCCACGAAATGCCCGGCCCCTTCAACGGCATGCCATACGGCGTTCGGCATCCGGTCGGCGACGGTCTTGTTGATGAAAGCCGGCACAAGCCGGTCATCCATGCCCTGCCAGAAGTGGACCTTCCGCTCGATCGTCTTCACGTCAAAAGCCCAGCGTCGATAGAGCAGTTCACTGTCGCGAACCAGGCCGTCGCTGCCTCGAGCAAAGCACTCGGCGGACATTTGCCGGAAGATCGCATCGACATCCGGTTGAAGCAGGATCTGTCGGTCGTAGTCATTCACGGCTTTCCGCACTTGCTCGACGAAGGTCGCACGGAAGTATTTGGCGGTCACGCCAAGAGCAGCATACATCAGACGGAAGCCGGGCTCGAAGCGCAGCGCCAGCGATCCACCCAGCGCATCCGCCCTGGAAAGATGATCCGCAGCCCAGTTGTCGCCGAAGGCGCCGTAGCTGCCGCCCGCGATGCTGCTGACATGGCGCAGCCGAAGGGGATCGATGTAGGCCGCCGCCGCCAGCGCCCATGGCCCGCCCTCCGACCAGCCCGTCACACCGAACTCGCGATATCCCAACGCGTCGGCGATTGCGGTCAGGTCGTCGGCCCAGCCTGCGTAGGTGCGCGCTTTCTGGGGCGTGGACCGTCCGATGCCCGGCCGGTCCACGCATATCAGCCGCAACCGGTTCTTAGATGCCGAATTCGCGAAGAGACGCGCCTCCAGCCGGCAACTGGGTCCACCATGATTGTGGATGACCAGCGCCCCCTGCGGATCCCCGACCTCGAGATAGCTGAGCGTGCGGCCGTCCCGGGTTGTGACCGCACTCGTCATGGACGGGGGAGGCTCTTCACCATGCCCGACCGTGGACCTAGTCCCGGCAGGACCACTCCAGCATGCGCTTCATGAATTCCTCGCCGGCGTCGATCTGCGAAGCGAGGATGAACTCGTTCGGCTGGTGCGCCTGGGCGATGTCGCCGGGGCCGCACACGACGGTCGGAACGCCCAGCACCTTGCGGAAGATGCCGGCCTCGGTGGCGTAGACCACCGCGCCGACCGTGTTGGAACCGGACCAGCTGCCGGCAAGGGTCTTGGCGTCGTCGTTGCCCTCGGGCGAGAAGGCGGGCGTCGACGCGCGCAGCTCGGTCTCGATGCCGGCGGCCGGATGCTTTGCCTTCATCTTGGGCAGCAGCTCTTCCTTCAGCCACTTCTTGGCGCGCTCGCCCAGCTCCTCGATCGGGCGGGTCGGCAGCTCGCGATAGCCCCACAGGACCTCGCACTCGCGCGCCAGGATGTTGCCCGCGGTGCCGCCGATGATGGTGCCGACGTTGAAGGTCGCGGCGGCCGGCATGAACTCGCTGTCCTTGGGCGCGGCGGCCTCGAGCTCCTCCTGCACCGTGTTGAGGTAGTGGATGAACTCGCCGGCGAAATGGATGGCGCTGACGCCGAGATGGGTCATCGAGGAATGGGCCTCGAAGCCGGTGAACTTGGTGACGTAGCTCTGGCTGCCCTTATGGGCGTGCACCACGGTCATCATGGTCGGCTCGCCGATGATGATGACCCGGGGCTTCGGGACTTCGGTCGCCATGCGGGCGGCCAGCGAATGCGCGCCGAAGCAGCCGATCTCCTCGTCGTAGGAGAGCGCGAAGTGGATCGGCTTCTTGAGCGGTGCCTTCAGGAACTGCGGCAGCATGGCGAGGCCGATGGCGTAGAACGCCTTCATGTCGCAGGTGCCGCGACCGTAATACTTGCCGTCCTTCAGCGTGAGCGTCCACGGGTCGGTGACCCAGGGCTGGCCGTCGACCGGCACGACGTCGGTATGGCCCGACAGGACGACGCCGCCCGGGACGTTGGGACCGACGGTGGCGAACAGATTGGCCTTCGAGCCGTCCTCGTTGGGCACCAGCTTCGACTCGACCCCATACCCCTTGAGATAGGCCTGAACGTATTCGATCAGGGCAAGGTTGGAGTTGCGCGAGGTGGTGTCGAACGCCACGAGCCTGCGCAGCATTTCGATGGAATTGACGGTCTCTCCGGCCATGATGTCCCTTGTCTACTCTGTTCCGACCTCACCCTGACGGGTGACGCAGACGCTAAACCGACGTTCGGCCGATCATGCTCAGGAATTCGCGCCGTGTCTCGCCATTGTCGCGGAAGGCCCCCAGCATTCGGCTGGTCACCATCGTGACGTCGGACTTGTGGACGCCGCGCGTGGTCATGCACTGGTGCGCCGCCTCAATGACGACGGCGACGCCGCGCGGCTGGAGAACCTCCTGCAGCGTATTGGCGATCTGCGCCGTCAGCTTCTCCTGAATCTGCAGGCGATGGGCATAGGCATCGACCACACGGGCGAGCTTGCTGATGCCGACCACGCGCTTGTCCGGCAGGTAGCCGACATGGACCCTGCCGATGATCGGCACCATGTGATGTTCGCAGTGCGACTCGAGCCGGATGTCGCGCAGCGCCACGACCTCGTCGTAGCCCTCGACCTCCTCGAAGGTCCGCTGCAGCATGTCGCGCGGATCCTGGTCATAGCCCGCGAAGAACTCCTCGTAGGAGCGCACGACACGGTCGGGGGTACCGACCAGGCCCTCGCGACCGGGATCGTCGCCGGCCCAGCGGATCAGCGTGCGGACGGCGGCCTCGGCCTCCTCGCGCGAAGGCCGGGACTGGCCGGTGGCGAGCGAAACGACCTCGCGCGGCTTCGCCATCTTGTTCATCGTCTTACTCCCCTGATCCGGGCGGCCTAGTTGAGGCTGCGGTGCACCGTCGGCATGTCGAGCGAAAAGGTCGGAATCTCAATATCGAACTTCTCGCCCGCCTCGTCGACCATCTGATACGTGCCGCCCATGATGCCGGATGGCGTGGAAAGTGGCGTTCCGGAAGTGTACTCGAACACCTCGCCGGGACGCAGCAACGGCGTCTTGCCCACGACGCCGGGGCCCTTGACCTCCTGGAGTCGGCCAAGGCCGTCGGTGATCTTCCAGTGCCGGCTGCGCAACTGCACCGCGACATCGCCGCCATTCTCGATGCGCACGGCGTAGGCCCAGACATATTGCGACTTCGCGGGCTCCGACTGGTCGGGCAGATATTGCGGCTCGACCGTCACCTGAATGGCACGGGTGGTGGCTTTGTACATGTTCGGGCGAATCCTTCCGGCCTCTGACATGGGAGTTTCCGGCCAAAAGGTCAAACCCGTCTACAGCCACCTGGAATCGGCAGTGAAGTCGATCGTGATCCAACGGTGCGGGCCTTCGCCGCCGATCGCCTCGGCAATTTCGCGCCGGATGGCATCTGCCTCACCCACGCTGTCGATCGGACTCTCGGGCGGCACGGCGACATGGATTTCGATGAACTGGGCGCGGCCGACCTTCGCCACGTAGCTGGTGTAGGTCTTGAAGCCGTACCGGGCGACGACCTCGTCCAGAACCTGCCGGACCCGGACGTCAAGTTCGGGCGGGGTAATCAGCAGGATCTCGGTCAGCGCCCGGCGCACTGTGTGAATCGGCACAAAGACGAGGATGAGGGACAGCACAGCCAGGATGAGCGGGTCGGCATAGGGCGTGAGATGGGCGTACCGGGTGCCCTCGAGGCACCACGCGACCGCGAACGCCAGCAGCAGCGCCGAGGTGATGGCGGCCGACATCAACCAGCTCTGTACATCGAGGCGCACGAAATCCGACCCGATCTGCCGATTGCGGTGCCGGGCGTAGAAGAACATGCCGAACGCCACGACGCCGACGGCCGCGGCATAGGCCATGGCCCAATCGAAATTGAGCTGCCGGCCGCCGGCCAGAAGACTGTCGATGGAATTCAGGAAGGCGTAGAAGCAGAGAAGCATCAGCGTGCCGCCGTTGAAGGCCAGCACCATGGGCTCGATGTGCCAGTAGCCGAACTGGAAGCGGCGATTGTCGGCCACCCGGCTCACCAGGCGTGACACGATCAAGGCTAGGACGGACATGGCTGCATCGATCGCCGAAAAGACGCCGTCGAACACGATCGACATCGACCCCGACAGCAGACCGAACAGGACGCCGACCGACGCCACCCCGATGGTGACGGCGATGGAGAGTTTCAGGAGTCTTTGTTCGGCGGCCGCATTCTGCATGGCGCCAGAATAGGCTAAATCGGGAAGATCAGGCAGGTCGTCGTGCCATGGGCGAGCAGCTTGCCGGAGGCGTCGGTCAGGCGGCCCTCCGACGTGGCGATGCGCGAGCCGACATTGATGACCTTGCCCTCCGCCCGGACCGGCCCGGTCCTGTCGGTCATGGCACGCACGTAGTTCACCTTGATCTCGACGGTCGTGTACCCGCTGCCGGCCTTCAGCATCGTATGGATGCAGCAGCCCATCACCGAATCGAGCAGGGTAGCGGCGACACCGCCATGGACCGATCCCAGCGGATTGTAGTGGTCGAAGACCGGCGTGTAGCCGAAGACGACGCGGCCGGCGTCGACTTCGATGAGGTTGAACCCCAGCGCCCGGGAGATCGGCGGCGCCGGATAGCGCCCCTCGAGCAGGCCCCTGAACAGATCCAGCCCGTCGAGGGTGCGCGCCTGCTCGATCGGCACCACGCCATATCCCGCCTCTGCCGCCATGTCCGTCTCCGTCGCGATTAAGTGCATATACACATTGAGGCTTTGCCGGCGCAAGAAGCGGCGATAGTCTCAGATCCATGACAGCCGATTCTCCTCCGGTCCGCCTGTCGCCCGCCGAGTGCACCTGCTTTCGCGTGCGCAGCGCGGCGCGGCGCGTCACCCAGATCTACAGCCGGCACCTGGCGCCGACCGGCCTGCGCATCTCGCAATTCTCCCTGCTCGCCCACGTGCTCTCGCGCGGTCCCGTCAGCATCACCGAACTGTCCGACCTGCTGGCCACCGATCGGACGACCCTGACGCGCAACCTGCGGCCGCTGCTGGCCTCGGGCGTTATCGAGCGCGCGGCCGCCGGCGACAAGCGCCGGCACGAGCTGGTCGCGACGCCGGCCGGCCGCGCCCTGTTCAAGCGCGCGCTGCCGCTGTGGGCCCAAGCCGAACAGGAAGTACGGACCGCGATGGGCGCGAAGCTGACCGCCGACCTGCACGGCGCCCTCGACCGCTCGATGGAGAAGCTGGCGCCGCTCTGACAGGGCGCTGGAAGAGCCGAGTCCTCGCAGATAAACGAAACAAACGAAATAAGCGAATCAAACGAAGCGAGAGTCGCACCCCTGAAGCAGGTATCCTGATACCGCTGACGGGTCGATGTTTCCCCCGGTACCTGCAAAAAACTGTTGCAACAGCCTGCTAAGCGTGGGCGGCGAAGAAGCCGAGTTCGAGTTCCATGGCGCGGCGGTAGTTGGCGCGCACCGCTTCGGTGTCGTCGGCATGGAGATCGAGCAGGGTCTCGAGCTGTGCGGCCAGCGCCTCGAAGCCCGGATCGGCATAGGTCTTCACCCATTCCGAGTAGAGCTTGGCCACGCTGTTGGCGGCCAGCGAACGGCCGAGAAACGCATAGAGCCGCATGCACGGCGTCATCGCGGCGATCGTCTCGCCGAGGTTGCCGCGCCGCGCCGTCTCGAGGAGAAAGCCGACATAGGCGCGTGTCGCCTCGATGGGGGCGACGCCGTCGAGGTCGACCCGCCAGCGTTCGGCATAACCTTTATGGAGCTTGAGCTCCTGCAGCACGCCGGCGATCAGGCCGGCGAACCCGTACAGATCCTCGCGCGAACGCGAATTGGCGAGGCAGAAGGCGTAGGCGCGGGCGAAGGCTTCGAGGAAATAGGCGTCCTGCGCGACATAGCCCTTGAAGCATTCGATCGGCAGCGAGCCGTCCCGCAGCCCGCGCACGAAGCCGTGCGACAGGATGCGTGACGCCAGGTCGGAATTCGCCGCCCACAGGTCGGCCGAAAGCGACATGTTCCGCCCCCGACTGCCGGCGTCAGGCGCCCAGCGCCTGGACCAGGTCGGCGACGATATCATCGACGTCCTCGAGGCCGACCGAGATGCGGACCGTGCCGTCGGTGATGCCGAGCTTCGCGCGCTCCTCGGCCCCGATGCGCATGTGCGTAGTCGTGGCCGGATGGGTGACGAGGCTCTTGGCGTCGCCGAGATTGTTGGAGATGTCGACCAGCTGCAGGCGGTTCAGCGCCGCGAACGCCGCCGGCTTGCCCGCCTTGACGTCGAACGTCACGACGCCGCCGAAATCCGACATCTGCTTCGCCGCCAGCGCATGCTGCGGGTGGTCGGGACGTCCCGGATAGAGCACGCGGCCGATCGCGGGATGGGCGGCCAGAGCGTCGGCGACGCGGCGGGCGTTGGCGCAATGGCGCTCGACGCGCAGGCCCAGCGTCTCAAGCCCCTTCACCAGCACCCAGGCGTTGAACGGGCTAAGCGACGGGCCGGTGTTGCGGATGATCGGCTGCAGCTTGTCGATGATGAACTCCTTCGAGCCCAGCACCGCGCCGCCCAGGGTGCGGCCCTGGCCGTCGATGTACTTGGTGGCGGAGTGGACCACGACGTCGGCGCCGAATTCGAGCGGCCGCTGCAGGATCGGCGTGGCGAAGGCGTTGTCGAGCACGACCTTGGCGCCGGCTTTGTGCGCGAGGTCGCACACCGCCTTCACGTCGACGATGTCGAGCATCGGATTGGACGGCGATTCGAACAGCACGGCCTGCGTGGGCTTGGCTAGCGCCTTCTCCCACTGCGCGAGATCACCGCCGTCGACCAGCTCGCTCTGGATGCCGTACTTCGGCAGCAGGTCGGCCACGATGTAGTGGCAGGAGCCGAAGAGCTGGCGGGCGGCGACGATGCGATCGCCCGACTTGAGCAGCGCCAGCAGCGCGAAGAACACCGCCGACATGCCGGTCGATGTGGCGCGGCAGGCCTCGGCGCCCTCCAGCGCGGCCAGCCGGTTCTCGAACATGGTGACGGTCGGATTGCCGAAGCGCGAATACTGGTAGTGGTTGCTCTCGCCCTTGAAGGTGGCCTCGGCCTCCTCGGCGCTCGAATAGGCGTAGCCCGAGGTCAGGAACAGCGCTTCGGACGTCTCGTCGAAATTGCTGCGGATCTGGCCGCCGCGCACCGCGCGGGTCTGGGTGCGCCACTTCGAAACGTCGGCCTGCGCCTTCTTCACGGGAATCGAACCGTCCATCACACTCTCCTGTCTCGCCGCGCGCCCTTTCCGGCGACACAAACGAAAAGCCCCCGACCTGGAAGGACGGGGGCTTTGCGAGCACCTCCGACCTTTTAGCGATGTTTAACGTGGTCGCAAGCCGGTCGGCTCAAATCTCCACGGACCGCCTCTATAAGGGCGGCGATGGCCGGACGCAAGCCCGTCGATCGGGCTCGCGCCGGCCACACTTCGCTTGCTTACATCAGTGCTTCTGCTTGGCCAGCGCCTGCTCGCGGAGCTTGGTCATGGTGATGCGCGAGGTGATCGCCTCGGCATCCGTCTTCACATGGATGATCGAGGGCTTGCCGGCGCCGAGCGCGCGCTCGAAGGCGGCCTCGAAGTCCGCGGTACGCTCGACCGTCTCGCCGTGACCGCCGAAGGCGCGGGCATAGGCTGCGAAGTCGGGGTTCTTGAGTTCGGTGCCATGAACGCGCGTCGGATACTCGCGCTCCTGGTGCATGCGGATCGTGCCGTACATGCCGTTGTCGACCACGATGAACACGATGTTTGCGCCGTGCTGGACGGCGGTCGCGAACTCCTGGCCGTTCATCAGGAAGCAGCCGTCGCCGCTGAACGACACGACGGTGCGGCCGGGCGCGGCGATCTTGGCCGCCACCGCCGACGGCACGCCGTAGCCCATCGAGCCGTTGGTCGGCGCGAGCTGGGTGCGGAAGCCGCGATACTGGAAGAAGCGGTGAACGTAGCCGGCATAGTTGCCCGCCCCGTTGGTGACGATGACGTCGTCGGGCAGGCGCTTGTTCAGCCAGCCCACGATCTCCGCGAGATTGGCGGAGCCCGGCTGCGGCGTCGGCTCGATGTTCTTCAGATAGTCGGCGCGCGCCGCAGCGACGCCCGCCTTCCAGGCGGAGGCATCGACCGGCTTCATCGCCTTGGCCGCGGCCGCGAACTGCGCCATGCCGGAGTTGATCGGCAGGGTCGCCTGATAGACGCGGCCCAGCTCCTCGGCGCCGGCATGCACGTGCACCATCTTCTGCGCCGGCACCGGCAGCTCGAACAGCGTGTAGCCACCGGTGGTCGCCTCGCCGAGACGCGGACCGATCGCGATGATGAGATCGCTTTCCTTGATGCGCTTGCCGAGGGGCGGGTTCACGCCGATGCCGAGATCGCCGACGAAATTGTCGTGGCGGTTGTCGATCAGGTCCTGGTTGCGGAAGGCCGTCGTCACCGGCAGGTGATTGGCCTCGACGAACGCCTTGATGTCGTCGCAGGCCTTCGCGTCCCAGCCGCCGCCGCCCAGGATGACGAGCGGCTGCTTCGCCGCGGCCAGCAGTTCGCGGAATGTCGCCATGTCTTCCGGCGCCGGCGCGCCGCGCGCGACCTTGTAGGGACCGGTATCGGCAACCTCGACCTCGTCGACCAGCATGTCTTCAGGCAGCGCGATGACGACCGGACCCGGCCGGCCGTTCATGGCGCGGTGGAAGGCCTGGCTCACGATCTCGGGGATGCGCCTTGCGTCCTCGATCTGGGTCACCCACTTGGCCATCTGGCCGTACATGCGCCGATAGTCGATTTCCTGGAACGCCTCGCGCTCGGCCTGTTCGCGCGCGACCTGACCGACCAGCAGGATCATGGGCGTCGAATCCTGGAAGCCGGTATGCATTCCCACGCTGGCATTGGTGGCGCCGGGCCCGCGCGTGACGAAACAGACGCCGGGCTTGCCGGTCAGCTTGCCGTAGGCCTCGGCCATGTAGGAGGCGCCGCCTTCCTGGCGGCAGATCACATAGCGGATGGAATTGCGCTGGGCGTAGAGGGCGTCGAGGGCGGCCAGGTAGCTCTCGCCGGGCACGCCGAAGATCGTGTCGGTGCCGTGGATGCGCAGTTGGTCGATCAGAACCTGCGCGCCGCTGCGGCGCGGGTATGCGGTAGCCATGTTGGAGATCTTTCCCTTACTTCGTGGGTGAGAAGGTGGTGGGCACCAATATCTTGTTATTCATGGTCTTCATATATTCTCGGCTCTTCTGCAAATACGCCTGCCAGGCGGGATCGGCAGCCATCGCCGCGCGACGCTTCGTGCGGTCGGCAAGATCCGTATAGCCCCACATGTGAACGATCTCGTTCACGTTGCCGACCTCGGTCGAGTAGTAGCCGACGAGGTTGCCGAGATGCTTGAGCTGGACCGGCAGGCCCTCCTTTTCGTAGAGCGCGAGGAAGTCGCGCAGGCGGCCAGGCTGCAGCTCGTAGGTTCGATGGTCGACGATCACTTTCCAATCCCTCCCGAATTCCTGTCGATTGTGTGCCGTGCTTCGTCGCGTCTCAACCCCGCGACGCGGTGGACTCAAAGCTTGAATCAGCGCATAAGTGCTGCATTGCGACACCAGCCGACGAGCATCATCAAGAGTCTCGGCACACAGTCGCGGAGCGCGATACCGGTCAACGTCTTCTCGTGAGCTACTTGGTCATCTGTCAAAGGTCATCGAAACGCTTGGACGCATCCGTCCAGCAAGCGCGCGCCGGACTCCGCTCGATCCTTCCTCTAGCCCAGAGCCTTGAATGAGTCGCAAATTGTTTGTGGGCAACCTGCCCTATTCGGTCACGTCTGAGCGTCTGTCTGAAGCCTTCTCTCAGTTCGGCACCGTTACATCTTCGAAAGTGATCGTGGATCGCGAGACCGGCCGCAGCCGCGGCTTCGCGTTCCTCGAGATGGAAACCGATGACCAAGGCGCCTCGGCCATGCAGGCCATGAACGGCGCGTTGCTGGATGGCCGCTCGATCGCAGTCCGTGAAGCCGTCGAACGTCAGCCCGGTGGTGGTGGCGGCGGTGGTGGATATGGCGGCGGCGGCGGTGGTGGCGGCCGTGATGGCGGCGGCTTCCGTCCGCGCGGCCCGCGCCCGCCCTATGGTGGCGGCGGCGGTGGCGGCTACGGTGGTGGTGGTGGCGGTGGCGGCGGCTACGGTGGTGGCGGCGGCCGTGACGGCGGTGGCGGTGGCTATCGCGGCGGTGGTGGCGGCGGCTACGGTGGTGGCGGTCCCGGCGGTGCCAGTGGCGGCGGCTATGGTGGCGGCGGTCGTGAGGGCGGCGGCGGCGGCGGTGGTTACCGTGGCGCCAGCCCCGGTGGCGATGGTGGTCCGATGCGGGATCGCCGTGCCGATTTCTCCAGCGCTCCTCCTGCTCCTCCGGCCGAAGGCGGCGATTTCGGCAAGCCGGCCCGTCGTTTCGGCGGCGGCGCTCCGGACAAGCCGCGCCGCGAGCGCGACTACGAACCGCGCAAGCGCGGCTTCGACGACGATCAATAGGCCGTTCTGGCAATAGGCCGTCCTGACGGTCGACCTGAACGCCGGAGGATTTCCTCCGGCGTTTTTGTTTGCGCGCGCCGCTGCGGTGTTATGCTTCGCTTCTTCGACGGAGGTGGGCATGAGGCGACGGTCGGCGCTCGTAGGCTCCATGGCAGCGCTGGCGACGGCGACGTCGGCTCACGCCCAGACACCGGTCGATCTGCAGCTCGTGCTGGCCGTCGACGTTTCGCGATCGATCGACGAGGTCGAAGCCGAGCTCCAGCGGCGCGGCTATATCGAGGCACTGACCAACGACCGGGTGGTCGACGCCATCCTCTCGGGCGAGAACCGGCGGATTGCGATCTGCTACACGGAGTGGGCAGGCGCGCACTTCCAGACCGTCGTGATCGACTGGACGGTGATCGACAGCCCGGGCGCCGCCCGACGCTTTGCCGACAAGCTCGCCGAGGCGCCTCGAGCCTCGCAGAGCTGGACCGCCGTCGGAGCCGCCCTCGTCCATGCCGGCCAGCGCTTCGAGAATGCCCCCTTCATCGCCAAGCGGAGGGTCATCGACGTGTCCGGCGACGGCCGCACCAACGACGGGCCGCCGGCCGAGATCGTGCGCGACAAGCTCGTGTCGCAGGGCATCGTGGTGAACGGCCTGCCGGTGATGATGAACCGCAGCAATTTCGGCCGCCCGCCCGACCTCACCCTCGACAAATACTACGAGGAGAGCGTCATCGGCGGCCCGGGGTCGTTCCTGATCGTGGCCGACAATTTCGACCATTTCGGCCGCGCCGTGCGCACCAAGCTGGTGCGCGAGATCTCCGCGACCGACGGACCGCGCGTTTCCTCGCCTGCCTGATCTCGCGTCTTCCGGGTCCTTGGCAATTTCCCTTGGCCCCGATTGCCGGAAGCCGCATCATCGGCCCTGCAAAAGCCGTTGAGGATGGAGTTCCGAAAAATGCTGGCGAACGACCCGGTCACCCAGGCGCGGATCGACCTGACCACCGCCCTGCGCGCCGCCGCGCGGCACGGGCTGAACGAGGGCGTCTGCAATCATTTCAGCATGGCGGTGCCCGGCCGCGATGATCTCTTCCTGGTCAACCCCCAGGGCCTGCACTGGTCGGAGATCACGCCCTCCGACATCGTCATGGCCGACGGCGACGGCAACATCGTCGAGGGCAAGTATCCGGTCGAGCCGACCGCTTTCTACATCCACGCCCGCATCCATGCCGGCAACCCGCGCGCCAAGGTCGTGCTGCACACCCACATGCCCTACGCAACGGCATTGACGTCGATCCGCGACGGCCGGATCGAGATGTGCACCCAGAACGCCTTCCGCTACTGGGGCCGCATCGCCTACGACGAGGCCTATGGCGGCGTCGCCCTGTCCAACGACGAGGGCGAGCGCATGTGCCGCGCGATGGGCGACAAGGACATCCTGTTCCTGCGAAACCATGGCGTCATCGTCTCGGGTCCGACCGTTGCCCAAGCCTACGACGACCTTTATTACCTCGAACGTGCGGCGATGGTGCAGGTGCTGGCCATGCAGACCGGCCGGGAGCTGCACAATATCGACGAGGCGATGGCCGAGCTCACGGCCAGGCAGATCGCGGGCGAGGCGCAGCAGGCCTTCCTGCATTTCGAATCGCTGAAACGCATGCTCGACCGGGACGAAGCCGGCTGGAGCAGGCTGACGGCGGTCGAGGGACGTTAGGGGAAAGACGAATGCGCATCGCCGCCACCTTTGTCGCGCTTTCGGCGCTCTGTTTCGCGGCGCCGGTCTCGGCCCAGGGCTACGGCCTCGGCGGCACCGGCGGGCCCAAGCTCGGCGAACTGGAGATCAAGGCGTACCAGAAGATCCCGAAGGTCAAGATCGCCGTCCAACTCACCTCCGATACGCACCTCGCGCGCGAGTTGCGCCGTCAGGTCATGGTCCGCCTCACCCAGCGCGGCAACCAGGTCGGCTTCAGCGGCGGCAACATCCTGCGCATGGACGTGAGCTACTTCGACCTGTCCGGCGGCATGGATCGCGAGATGCCGATGATGCAGAGCCAGGACTATGAGACCGGCGCCAATCCGCGCCTCATGCTGCCGGCCAATCCGATCGGCCGGCGCGACACGATCCCGGCGGCGCCTTCCGGTTCGACCCTGCGCGTGTCGCTCACGCTCTACGAATCGAGCGGCGGCAAGGTGCTGTGGACGGCGACCGGGTCCTGCAGCGTGCGCTCGAGTGCGGCGATGCAGGCCGGCCTGTCGATCGTGAACCACATCTTCGACAATGCCGATGCCAACCGCGTCGCCGACGCCGGTTGCCCGCTCTAACCCTTCGAAAACACAGAACCGAGGAAACGTTATGCCGCGTCTGGCTCCGCTCGACCTGAACAAACTCGATCCCGAACAGAAGAAGGTCGCCGACGCGATCATGTCCGGTCCCCGCGGCGGCCTGCGCGGCCCCTTCGAGCCGTGGCTCCGCAGCCCCATCCTGGCCGACCGCGCCCAGAAGCTCGGCGAATACTGCCGCTTCGACAATTCGCTGCCGCGCGACCTGTCCGAGCTCGCGATCTGCCTGGTCGGCCGGCACTTCAAGGCGCAGTTCGAGTTCTACGCCCATGCCCGCCTCGCCAGGGAAGCCGGGCTGGCGGAAGACATCATCGAGGCGGTCCGGCTGCGCGCCACGCCGCCCTTCAAGCGCGACGTCGAGAAGGTGGTCTACGATTTCGTCACCGAGTATCTCGAGACCAACCGCGTGGCGCCGGCCAACTACAAGCGCGCCGTCGATGCGTTCGGTGAAAAGGGTGTCGTCGATCTCGTGGGCGTCTGCGGCTACTACATGCTGGTGTCGATGACCCTCAACGTCTTCGAGATGCCCCTGCCGCCGGGCGAGCCCGACCCGCTGCCGTAGGCGGCGATGGATCTCGCGACCCTCGCGCTCTT
>JBILYJ010000388.1:0-5309 GCA_044377795.1 Reyranella sp.
AGTCGGTGTTCAAGGCGAGACTGGTCCCATCCTCCACGACACTGCTCACCGCAGTAACGGGCGCGCGCCAGGGCAAGACCAGGATTGAACTACGGCTCATGTCGGTGCCCAGCCAGGTGGCACGGACGACCTCCTGGCCAAACGTAGCCACCGGACCGGCCACCGCACGGGCCAGATTGCTGAACCGGGCACACTCCCCGCTGACGGCATCGATGATGCTTTCGATCAACGTGCTGTCGACACTCCCCAGCCGGAGAGCCGCCTGGACCTTCGCCGCCGTGGTCAGTCGCCGGGCCGTGGCACTCCCAGCAGGCGTCACCACCTCGAACAGCGGCGGGTTCACCGGCTCGCCGGCCTCCGTCGGCCTGGCTCCCGCTCTTCAGCAGGCGCGGGTTCCAAAGTTTCGGCCCATCCTTCCGCGAGCGCGACACGGGCCAGGTCGCCCTCCACGAACTCCGACACGTCAAACTGTCGGGGATGGAGGGCGCCATCCGGCGCCCCCACGAATGCCTTGATGACCCTCACCTTCATGATCAGGCCGGCGGGTTCGAGGTCGGCCGGTTACGAGGGTGGCCAAGCACCCAGACGCCCGCGACGAAGGCGTTGCCGGTGTTGGCCGCCGGCGTCACCGTCACGCGCGCGTAACGCTTGGGACCGCGGTAGCCGATCTTGAACACCTTGTCGTCGTCGCTGAACAGGAAGCTCGCCTGGGTTTCCAG
Organism: Reyranella sp.; assembly: GCA_044377795.1. Taxonomy (GTDB): domain Bacteria; phylum Pseudomonadota; class Alphaproteobacteria; order Reyranellales; family Reyranellaceae; genus Reyranella. The sequence goes on from JBILYJ010000388.1 coordinate 720, forward strand.
CCCGATCAGCTGGTCGTCGGGCACCGCGGCTGCGTCGGACAGGTTGGCCGCGTCGCCATGCTCCACCAAGGTGGTGAAGGTGGCGTCCGCATCGGCGAGCGCGCCGGTCAGGATGACGAACTCGGCAGCCTCGTAGCCGAGAAGATCGGCGATCTGCGAAACGAAGGGCGTATTGTCGATGATCGCCGCCGCGGGGCTGATGCCGCGACGGACGTGCAGGCTGTTGTGAATATCGCGCGCCATTGCGCTTTCCTTTCCGGGAATCGTGAAGGTGAGGAAGAGAGCGGCGCGACCGGAGCCGCGCCGCCGTCGTCGATCAGGTCGAGCACTTCAGCTTGCGGATCGCCTCGGCCAGCACGATCTGGCCGCCGATGCGGCGGTAAAACAGGAAGCGGATGTTGCCGCTGGTGGCCTGGGTATAGGGATCCCGCAGCATCGACATGGCGATGCGATCCACCAGCGTGTAGGCGCGGGCGAAGTCGCCGTAGGCGATGGGAAAGGCGTTGGCCCCCTCGTTCGGCATGTCCGGCACCTCGACATACGGGTCGCCATCGATGGTGTTCGGCTGGCCCTGCGCCAGGCCAGGCATCCAGATGTACTGCCTGTTGTTGTCCTTCAGCTTGCGCACCGAACCCATGGTCGTCCGGTTCAGCGCCCACTTGGCGTTGCGCGCATAGCCGCTCTTCAGCGCGTATTTCAGGGTGAGCAGCCCGTCGGCCTGGCCATTCGCGTCCGCGATGGTGGCTGCCGTGCCCGAGTTGGTGGACGCGATGTCGGCATTGATCAGCCAACCCTCCGGCTTGCCCACGGCATTGCCGCCGACCACGGCCGCCCCCTCGGCCACGGCGAACTGCTCCTCGGCCTCACCGCGGATCTCCGCTTCGAGATTGAAGGCCGTGTCCTCCAGGTTCTGGTGGCTGATGTCGATCAGGGCGAACATCTCGTGCGTCGGAATCTCGACCATCCCGTAGGCCAGCCCCGTCGTCTCCGAGCGGGTGCCCTGTTCCGCCACCCACTGGGCGGCAAACTGGCCAGTGCGCCTGGGCTGCATCCGCGACTTGTTCGCCGTCGGCTTGACCGACACCAGCGAGCGAACCGGACTTACAAGGGTGATGCCCTTGATGATGTCGGCAACATACTCCGCCGGCGCCAGGTAGCCGCCCGTCGTGTCGTTGCTGACCGACAGCGACTTGAACTCCGCCGTCGCCCGGGCGATCGCCTTGGCCTGGGGCTCCGGCAGGTTCGGCACGCCTGTCGTGTAAGCGCCAATGACGCCGCGGGCCCAGTCGTTGAAGTAGGTTTTGCGCTCGACGAGGGCCTCCTCCGAGCCGAGACCGGGGCGCTGGAGTTTGAGCTGCAGGCGGTCGAGCTGCTCCCGCATCTCCTTCTCGCGCTCCATGCGCTTGGCCTCTATGGCTTCGGCATTGACCAGCTTCTGGTTGGCCGTCTCGAAGCCCGCGAGCGTCGCCTCGATGCGTGAAAGCTTCTCCTCGGTCAGCGGATCGGCCTTGCCCGTGGTCTCGATCTCCCGGAGCCGCTGGTCGTTGGTCTTCTTGTACTCCTCGAAGCCCGTCATCAGCGGCGTCACGATCTTCTTGACCTCGGCCAGCACGGCCGGGAGGTCGCTAGCTTCCTTGCGCTCAAGCGCGTACGCACGCCCGACGGCGCGATTGTGTTCGTTCATGTTGTCCTCGGAATCAGGTGGTGCTGAAAAGACTCTCGGCCTGCCGCTGCAGGTCCAGGAGGTCGTCCATCCCGCCCTCGTCCCGAGGATTCGGATTGGCCTTGTAGCCGCCGCTGGCGATGGCCCGGGCGGCAGCGTGCGAGAACCCGCCTGCATCCCGCAGGAAGGCCTCGAAATCTCGTATCGTGCGGATCCGGGACGCCGCCTTGGCGTCCTCGATGCCGGCCAGGGGGTTCATCCCCCACAGGACCGGGCCGACCTCGTAGAGCTCGACCTTTGTGATGGTCCTGACGGGGTCAGCTGCCGTCTTGCCGTAGGCGACGTCGACGGCCGAATAAGTGATCGACATGGCGTCGATCGAGCCATTGCGCAGGCCCGCCAGCAGGGTCCGCCCCCGCTCCGTGTCGATTGGATCGAGCTGACCAACGACCTTCAGCCCATGGGCGTCTTCTTCAATGGCCGTCCAGTAGCCGACCGGCATCTTGTCCTCGGCCGCGGCGCCCAGCCCGTGCTGCCAGAGCATCTTCGGCAGCTTCCCGCGGGCGTTCCAGCCAGCGAGCGAGGCCGCGAAGGCGCCTTTCACCAAGACGTCGCCGCCGACGTCTACGTTGCCGAACACCGCACCGTAGCCGGAGAAGGATCCCGGCGGTCCGTCCTTGGCGAACTTCACCTCGAATGGCCGGGTAGCCGTCAGTCGCATCAGGTATTGCCTCCAGTAGGCTGCAGTGCCGACCGCTCTGCCTGTGTTGCCATGTTCAACGGCAGCAGTGGCTCCTCCAGTCCATCGATCGGGTTCAGGTCCTCGAACCGGCGCGCTTCGTTGCGTGTGAGCCAGCCATTGGTGATGCCGCTGGCATAGAACGTGGCGCGCGCCGCGTTGTCGCCGCGCAGCAGGCCCTGCATGGAAAACTTCGCGACGATATCGTCCTCGTCGGGGAAGAGGTCGCGGGCCAGCGACTGCTCCCAGTTTTCGATCCATGGATTGAGCGTGTGAATGACGTGGGCCAGAAAGAACGCCTCCGCCGAGGCGAAGGTCGCGGTCTTGTCGGCGTAGCCCACCATCTGCGGGAACACTTTTAGGTCACGACAGATCTCCTCGATCTGGAACCGGCGGGTATCCAGATGCTCGGCATCGACGCCCTTCATGCCGAGTGGCGTCCATGTGCTGTCCATGTCGAGCACGGCCGTCTTGAACCGGTTCTGCAGTCCGCCCTGGTACTGCGCCCAAGATTCCTTCAGCCGCGCCCGGGCGGCATCGTCCAGGGAGCCCTTTACGGACAGGACGCCGCCCGGCTGAGTGCCGTTGGCGTGGAGCGCCGCATGCGTTTCCTCGGTCGCGATCGCCAGCCCCACCGCCTCGCGCGCGACCTGCAGGGCGTCGAGGCCGGCGACGCCGGTCCAACTGGGGCCCCGCAGATGGAACACATCCTCGCGTGGCAGGACCGTCGTTTGCCCATTCAGGCCGGTTAGCCGGTAGGTGAGCGTGTAATCCTTCGCCTGCTCGATCGTATAGCTGCCGGGCACCAGCGGGATCAGCTCGCGCGGCACGCCGCGGATGCGGCCTATATAGGCGCAGCCGTTCCCGAGCAGAACAGCATGGAACATCATGACCTGCCGGAACTCGAATGACGTCATCCACTCGTTCGGCCGGCGCGACAGCAGCCGGTACGCCGGATGGTCCTTCGCCAGCTCCTTCGAGCCGTCGGCCTTCTCCCGGTAAACTTTTAACGGCACCTGCGCGATGCCGTCGGCCAGGACACGCAGGCAGGCGAACACCGTCGATACCTTCAGCGCACTGTCGACGTTGACCGACACGCCGGCCCGCGAATTCTGCTGGCCGAATAGCGCCGCCCAACTGAGGTTCCCCGCGTCGGTCGCTTTCAGCTCGCGGCGTCGCAGGCTGGACGCCAGGGAGCCGAACAATCCCTCCATCAACCGGCTGCGCGGTTGCCGAGCGCGATGAGCAGGGTGCCGACGATCAGCAGCAAGCCTCCGGTGATAAAGCCGGCGGGCGGGTAGATCATCCACGCGCCGTAGGAGACGAGGCCGACACCGCAGAGGCCCGCCAGATCGCGGACAAGACTGGGCACCGCCATTGCGATTGTGCGTACGGCGGTGGCGAGCAGCTTCATCATGGTTTCCTCTAGGAGCGCGAGACTATGGCTCGACTGGCGATAGGGTCGGCTCGTCGCATTGAACGCTGTGACCAACCAGGCGATCTTGCCCGCGCCAGAGGGAGCATCCATGCCGACCGATAAGCCGACCGATGTTGAGTTCACGCCATTTGCCGAGAACGGCGGCTTCATCGCCCACAACGGACCCTACTACTGGGCCAAGGAGCCCTCGGGCGAGTTCGTCTACGGTTTTCAAAGCGACGCCCGCCACGGCAATCCGAACGGGGTGCTGCATGGCGCTGCGGTCACGACTTTCGTGGATACGTTCCTGGGCCATGCCGTGGTCGTCCAGACCGGACGCCTCTGCGCCACGGTGGCACTCAATGTTCAGTTCGTCGCCGGCGCGCCATCTGGTGGCTGGGTTTCGGGAAAAGCCCGACTGCGCAAGCTCACGCGCACCATGGCCTTCCTCGACGCCGAGGCCAGCGCCGGGGATAAGTTGCTGCTGACCGCGACGGCGATATTCCGGGTTTTCGACGCACCATCGGCCGGAGCCGCGGCGCAATAAGCGGGCCTCGCGAGTGTCCCTACAGGACAAGTAGCTCACGCGATCGCAGATACGACTGGCCAGCGGCCTGAGGATTCATGGCCATCAGGGCAACCGCGTTGAACGCCGCCATCAGCGGATCGATCTTGGCCGTTCCCGAGGCCTGTTTTGTGATCACGACGGCGTTGCCCTTGGGCTCGACCTTCGCATTGCCGACGGCCCATGCCATCAGGGCGAGGCCGCCA
>JBILYJ010000389.1:0-5304 GCA_044377795.1 Reyranella sp.
ATCGGGGCTGTTCATAGTCTCTTGTTTTAGCTGAATTCATTTCGAGTCAGACTCTGAGGAGCGCCGCGCAGCGACGCGTCTCGAAGGATGGGCAACAGACGTAGTGCGCGTGCCCATGCTTCGAGACGGCTGCTGCGCAGCCTCCTCAGCATGAGGTCGTTTTTGTTGGCATGCACTTAAAGGCCATGACTCAAGCCGCGCCCTTCAGGATATCGGCCATCTTCTCGCCGACCATGATCGAGGGCGCGTTGGTGTTGCCCGAGGGCATGGTCGGGAAGATCGAGGCGTCGGCGACGCGCAGGCCCTGGATTCCGTGCACCCGGAGCTTGTCGTCGACCACGGTGTTCGGACCCTCGGGGCCCATGCGGCAGGTGCCGATCGGGTGATAGGCGGTCTGCGAGTTGTTGCGGATCCAGGTGAGGATCTCCTCGTCGGACTGCACCGAGGGGCCGGGCGAGTATTCCTCGTCGCGGTAGGGATCCATCGGCTTCGCATCGACGATCCGGCGCATCATGCGGAAGCCGGCCGTCATCGCGTCCTGGTCGATCCTGTCGGCCAGGAAGTTGAAGCGGATGGCCGGATGCGCCTTGGGATCGGCCGAGCGGATGTGGATCGAGCCCAGGCTCTCGGGCCGGAGCTGGTAGCAGGCGATCGTCATCGACGGGAAGTCCTGCAGCTTGCGGGTCTTCGGGTCCTTGATCGAGTAGGGCACGAGATGCATCTGCACGTCCGGCGTCTCGAGTTCCGGCCGCGTCTTCAGGAAGCCGAGCAGCGGCGCCGAGGGAAGGCTCATGAAGCCGCCGCCGGTGGCGAGGTACTTCATCATCTGCGTCACGGCGCCGATGCCGCGCGCCATGTGGTTGTAGGAGACGTTCGCGACCTTCAGGCGCCAGATGATGCGGGCGTTGATGTGGTCGCGGAAATTTTCGCCGACCGCGCGAAGCTCGTGCTTCACCTCGATGCCGTGCTTCTTCAGCAGTTCCGGCTGGCCGATGCCGGAGAGTTCGAGGATCTGCGGGCTGGCGACGCCGCCGGCCGACAGGATCGTCTCCTTCGCTCGGGCCTGCACGGCCTTGCCGTCCTTCTCGTACTCGACCCCGACGCAGCGCTTGCCCTCGAGCAGGACGCGCAGCGTGTGGGCGTTGGTGACGACGTGCAGGTTCGGCCGCTTCATCGCCGGCTCGATATAGCAGTGCGCCACGCTCATGCGGCGGCCCTTGTAGATCGAGGTCTGCGTCTTCACGACGCCCTCCTGGTCCTCGCTGTTGTAGTCGGGATTGGTCTTGAAGCCGGCGGCCTTCGACGCCTCGAACAGCGCGTCGTAGAGCGGGTTCTGGTCGGGCACGGTCGAGACCTTGAGCGGCCCGTCGGTGCCACGGCCGTTCGAGCCGTCACCGTCGACAAAATTCTCCATGCGGGTGAAGAGCGGTGCCACATCGCGCCAGCTCCAGCCGCGGCAGCCCATCTGCGCCCAGGTGTCGAAGTCGAGCGGCTGGCCACGCACCCAGACCAGCCCGTTGATCGAGCTGGAGCCGCCCAGCACCTTGCCGCGCGGTACCGGGATCACCCGGTTGGCCGTGCCCGGCTCGGGCTCGGACTGGTAGAGCCAGTTGGCGGCCGGGTTGTCGATCAGCAGGCCGAACGACAGCGGCATGCGGGAGTAGGGGTGGCTGGCCGCGCCGGCTTCCAGCAGGAGCACCTTGTTGGTCGGCACTTCCGTGAGCCGTGCCGCCAGGGCTCCGCCCGCCGAACCCGCGCCAACGATGATGTAGTCGTACTCGGCCATTTTGCCCGGTCTCCCCGCCCTTTCACTGTCATGCAACCGTAGCGCACCGCCATGCAGATGACAGGGACAATCTTGCCCCGGCACGGATGAATTGCCCTGTTCCGATGCGCAGGCCCTCGCGCGCCGGCCATCGCCGTGCGCCCGCGGTACACGGGACTGCCGCCGTGCGATAACCGTATCCACCACGGCGCGGCGGAGATGGCGATGATCGAGACGGAAAAGGGCAGGGCCGACATCACGCGATTCACGATCGATGTCGCGATCCGGCTCGGGCTGATCGCCACGGTCATCTATGTGAGCCTGCTCCTGTTGCAGCCGGTGGCGGCGCTGATGATGTGGGCCATCATCCTGTCGGTCGCCGTCTATCCACTGTTCGACATGGCCCGGCGCCGCCTGCATCTACCGGACGGGGTCACCGCCGCGCTGTTCTCGATCCTGCTGCTCGTGCTGCTGCTGACGCCTGTCGTCCTCCTCGCGGCGTCCGCCGTGGGAAGCCTCGACGAGTATGGCCGGATGCTGCTGCGCGGCGAGCATATCGTGCCGCCACCGCCCGAATCGGTGAAGGACTGGCCGATGGTCGGCGCGCGCGTTTACGATTTCTGGCTTAACGCCACCAACGATGTGCGAGCGCTGGTGACGGCCCATGTCGGCCAGCTGGCTTCAGTCGGTCGCTGGATGGGCGGCATCGCGGCAGGCGTCTTCCTGGGGGTCCTACAGTTCGCCGGCGCCATCGTCGTGGCAGGGGTCCTGCTGGCCTACTCCGACGAGTTGACTGCAACGCTGCGCGCCCTCGCGGTGCGGGTGGCCGAGATGCGCGGCCGGCACTTCCTCGAAATTGCGGGTTCGACCATCCGCAACGTGTCGCAGGGCGTCATCGGCATCGCCCTTCTGCAGTCGGTGCTGCTGGCGATCGGCATGCTGGTGGCGGGCGTTCCGTTCGCCGGCCCCATCACCTTCGTCTGCCTGGTGCTGGCGATCGTGCAGGTCGGGCCCAACATCATCATGATTCCGGTCATCATCTGGACCTGGATGTACCTGCCGGCCCTGCATGCCGGCCTCTTCACGGTCTATACCGTGCCGCTTCTGCTGCTGGACAACGTCCTGAGACCCATCCTGATGGCACGAGGACTGCCGACGCCGATGGCGGTGATCGTGGCCGGCGTCATCTGCGGCACCCTGGCGGGAGGCCTCATCGGCCTGTTCGTCGGCCCCGTGGTGCTGTCGGTCTTCTACGACCTGCTGGTCGCCTGGATCGCGGCGGGCCGGAAGGTCGACCAGGTCGACCCATCGGCCCCGGCGCCCTGACTACTTCTTCTTCGGACGGATCGCGTCCCACTGCTCGTCGGTCCAGTCGAGCATGGCCGAGGTGTTGGCGCCGCCGCCGCCCGACTGCAGCATCTTGCCGCCATCGATCACGATGGCATCGCCGTTGATGTAGGCGGCGCCGTCGCTCACCAGGAAGGCGGCAAGGTTGGCGAGTTCGATGTGCTCGCCGACACGGCGCATCGGGATCGCCTTTATCATGTCGTCCTGGGCGCCGCGCTCCTTGGGCATCAGCCGGCTCCAGGCACCCTCGGTCGGGAAGGGGCCGGGGACGATCGCGCAGGTGCGGATGCCCTTGGGACCCCATTCGACGGCCAGGCTCTTGGTCATCGCCAGCACGCCCGCCTTGGCCATCGCCGAAGGAACGGTGAAGGGCGCGCCGGTCAGCGACGATACCGTGAGGATCGACATCACAACCTTGTTGCGCTCGCCGGCGTCGATCCAGCGCCGGCCGGCCGCGACGGTACAGTAGGCCGAACCATGCAGCACGATGCCCAGCACGGCGTCGATCGCGCGCGAAGACATCTTGTGGGTCTGGGCGAGGATCTGGCCGGCGGCGTTGTTGACCAGGATGTCGAGCGGGCGCTTCTCCCAGATCTTGTCCATCATCGCCTCGACGGCGTCGGGGATGCGCACGTCGCAGCCCACCGTCTCGATCTCGCCACCGGTCTCCTTCGCGAGTTCGGCCGCGGTCTCCTTCAGCACGTCCTCGCGGCGGCCGCAGATGATCACATTGGCGCCGAGTTCGAGATAGCGGTGCGCCATCGAGCGGCCGAGGCCGGTGCCGCCGCCGGTGACGAGGATGCGCTTGCCCTTGAGCAGGTCGGGTTGGAACATCGTCCTTCTCCTACTTCTTGATCTCGGTCAGGGCGATGCCGGAGGCGACGAGCGCGTCGATCTCGGCGGCCGAGTAGCCGGCTTCCTGAAGCACGGCTCGGGTGTCGGTGCCGAACTTCTTGGGCTTGGTGCGCACCTTGGGCGGTGTACGGGAGAGTTTCACGGGATTGCCGACGTTCCGCCAGCCATCCTTCTCCCACACCATGCCGCGATGCCTGGTGTGCGGCGCCTCCATCACGTCGGAGACTTCGAGCACGGCGGCCGACGGCACGCCGCCTCGCATCAGTTCCTGCGAGAATTCGTTGGCATCGCGGTCCTTCAGCAGCGCGCGCAGCTCGGCCTCGAGTTCGGCGCGATGGGCGACGCGCTCCTTGTTGGTCTTGAAGCGCGGATCGTCGGCCAGTTCCGGCTTGCCCAGCATCTTCGTCAGCTTGGCGAACTGCCCGTCATTGCCGGCGCCGACCACGATGTTGCGGGTCTTGGTCGGGAAGTTGGAGTAGGGCACCAGGCTCGCATGGCTGTTGCCGACGAGCTTGGGCTTGAGGCCGGCCATGAAATAGTTCGGCGCATGCGGCTGGTGCAGCGCAATGGCGCTGTCGTAGAGCGTCGCGTCGACGAACTGGCCCTTGCCCGAGCGGTTGCGCTCGTAGAGCGCCATCATGATGCCGATCGTGGCGTTCATCCCGGTCGAGAGGTCGACAACCGGCACGCCGATGCGGACCTGGCCGCCCTCGGGCGAGCCGTTGACCGAGACCAGGCCGGCAGAAGCCTGCACCATGGCGTCATAGCCCGGGAAGCCGCCCAGCGGCCCGTCGGCGCCGAAGCCCGAGACGCGGGCGTGGACCAGCCGCGGGAACTTCGCGGCCAGAACGTCCTGGTAGCCGATGCCCCACTTCTCCATCGTGCCGGTCTTGAAGTTGTCGATCAGCACGTCGGCCGTCTCGAGCAGCTTCAGCAGCACCTCGCGGCCCTCGGGCTTTGAGAGGTCCAGCGCGATCGTGCGTCGAACGGAGGGCCCCAGGTGCGGGTCTCGTCGCCCTGCGGCGGCTCGATCTTGATCACGTCGGCGCCGTGGTCGGCCAGCATCTGGCCGCAATAGGGGCCTCCCAGCACACGCGACAGGTCGATCACTTTCAGGCCCTCGAGCGCGCCCCCGCTTGCGACCGGCATTTCGTTCCACTCCTCGGATTGAGACAGGAGGCGGGGTTATAGACCATGGGCCGGGGGCCCGGTACCGTCCGGGCATGATCGAACGCGAGTTGGATATCGCCACGCAAGATGGCGCCATGAACACCTACACCGTGCGGCCCGACGATGGCGGGCCGTTGCCGGTCGTCATCATGCTGATGGATGCGCCG
>JBILYJ010000390.1:0-5300 GCA_044377795.1 Reyranella sp.
CATGGGTGGGCGCTTTTATGCGGCAGGGCCGTAATCTGTCAAGAAAAGTGGCGGCATCGGTCAGACCATCACAGGCACGCCATCCATGTCGTCCACGGCCTCCCCCAGGAAGCGAAGGATGGTCGGTGCGATGTCGACGAGGCTCGTCGTGCGCCCGGCCTCGCCCTGGCCGAGCTCGGGATGGATGAAGGTCAGGAACGGCCGGGTTTCGGCTGGCCCCAGGCCGCCATGATGGCCGCAGCCGATCTCCGGCGTGCCCTCGCCGTCCTCGACCAGCCAGCGCGTGCCGGAGACGCCATGGTCATTGAGCTCGTCATGACGTGTCGTGTCCACGGCGGCCACCAGCGCGTCGGCCGTCAGACCGGTCGCGGCCAGCACCTCGCCTGTCAGGACTGAGCCGGCCCAAGGTTCCTGGCGCATCATCGGCAGCAGGTCTTCGACGGCCGCCCTCGCCGCGCCGGTCGCGTAGATCAACGCCGACGTGCCCTGAGAAGCGACGCCGATGTGGCCTTCCTGCAGGTCGGCCTCCAAGCCGTTCTCGGCCAGCCAATTGCCGATATGGACGGAGCGGCCGATCGTCTCGTGGCCGTGGTCCGAACCGACCACGAGCAACGTGTCGAACCGGTCCTCATGCGCCTCCACCGTCTCGATGACCTGCGCCACCAGCCGGTCGGTGACCTCCAGCGCATGGAGATGCTCGGGCGAGCCCAGCGGATCGTGGTGCAGGGTGAGATCGGGGTTGGCCAGCCACAGGATGGCCAGCCGAAAATCCGCCGACGGCACGACCTCCTCGCAGAAGCGTCGCGTCATCTCGATGTCGCCGTCGAGATCGTGGCTCACGTCGAGATGGGCGTCGCCGGTGAGCGAAGAGCCGCCGGGGCCGAACGAGCCGGCGCGGTGCAGCACCGTGCCGAAATGATCGGGATCGAGGAAATAAGCGGCACCCGGCGAGACGTTCGAATAGGCGATCTGGCCGCCCGATTTCGCCAGCCGCTCCGCCATGGTGGGCACGCGCAGCGTGCGGCCGGTCACGCGGCACATGGTCTCGCGGAAAGACGGCGCGCCGACATTGTGCACGGTGATCCGGCCCGCCTCGACCAGCGCCATCTGGTTACCTTCGAGACCGTGGCGGCCGGGAAAGCAGCCCGTCGCGATCGAGGCGGCGGAGACGCGCGTGACCGAGGGAAAGACCGCGCGATGATCGCCGGCGCGGCGGTGCCCCGCCAGCAGGCGCGCCAGGGTCGGCGTGTGGGTATCGCTGACCCACTCGGCGCCGAGGCCGTCGCACACGATCAGGACCGCCCTGCGGCGCCGGGAAGCATTCATGAGACCATGATAGACCATGCCCGGCCTCGGGGAATCTTCATTCCGGCTGGATGCCTGCCTGCGAAACGATGCGGTCGCTCTTCGCCACCTCGTCGCGCACGAACTGGCGGAACTGTTCGGCCGTCGAGCCGACCGGCACCGCGCCCTGGTCGCGCAAGGCGCTCTGGACTTCGGCGGCCGCGAGCGCGCCGACCAAGCCGACGCGCAGCCTGTCGACGATCTCCTTCGAGGTGCCCTTCGGCACGGCGACCCCGACCCAAGTGTTGAACTCGTAGCCGCTGAAGCCCAGCTCGGCCATGGTCGGCACGTCCGGCAGCGCCTCAGAGCGGACCGACGAAGTCACGGCGAGCGCGCGCAGCTTGCCCGAACGGACCAGCGGCACCGCCGGCGGCACGCTGCTCACGGCCATGTTGATGTGCCCGCCCACCGCATCCTGCACCAGCGGGCCCGAGCCCTTGTAGGGAATGTGGAGGAACTTGGCGTTGGCCATGCTCGACAGGAGCTCGGCCGCGAGATGCTGCGGGCTGCCGCTGCCGATCGATCCGTAGCTGACGGTACCGGGCCTGGCGCGCGCGACTTCGATCAGCTCCTGGAGGGACTGCGTCGTGTTCGCCGGCGCCACGAAGACAAGGGGGAAGGTCGCCACCAGTGTCACCGGCTCGAAGTCGGTGCGCGGGTCGTAGCTCATGTTCTTGAACAGGCTGACGTTGATCGCCATCTCGCTCGCCGCACCGAACAGCAACGTGTAGCCGTCGGCCGGCGCCTTCGCGACGCTGGCGGCGCCGATCATGCCGGTGGCGCCCGGCTTGTTCTCGATGACCACCGTTTGGCCGAGCAGGTCCGACAGACGTGCCGCCATCGCCCGCCCCGTAATGTCGGTACCGCCGCCCGGTGGATAGGGAATGATCAGCTTGACCGGCTTGGCGGGATAGGTGTCCGCCCGCGCCGCCGAGGGCGCCGCTGCCGAGAAAGCCAGAAGGAGCGCCGCGAGGGAATCGCGACGCGAGAAAGGACGCTGGGTGATGTCGCTCGTCATGCCCGGCCTTATCCGGGCAACCGGTGACGCGGCGGTTACGGATTTATGGAGAGCGTCGGATGAAGCCGCCGCCCAGGACGCGGCTGCCCGTCGCAGCATCGTACACAACGCAGGCCTGTCCGGGCGAGACGCCGACTTCCGGCTCGGCAAAGCGAACGACCGCCCCTTCGTCCGTCAGCTCGATCTCGGCGGGACGCAACGACTGGCTGGAGCGCACGCGGACCTGCACCGGCAGACGTCCCTCGTGAGGAGCATCCAGCCAGTTCACGTCATACAGCGTGATCTCGTCACGGCCGAGCGCCGAGCGCGGGCCGACAACGACGCGACGGGTCGCGGGCTCGAGGCGCACGACATAGAGAGGATCGTTGTCGGTGCCGTCGCGCCCGCCCAGCGCCAAACCGCGACGCTGGCCGACCGTGTAGCGCACGATACCCTCGTGATGGCCCACCACGTTGCCTGCCATGTCGACGATATCGCCCGGCTCGACGGCCTCCGGCCGCAGCTTCTGGACGACCGAAGCATAGTTGCCGTTGGGCACGAAGCAGATGTCCTGGCTGTCGGGCTTGTCCGCGACCACGAGGTCGAAACGGCCGGCCAGCGCACGGGTCTCGCTCTTGGGGAGATCGCCCAGCGGGAAGCGCAGGAAGTCGAGCTGCTCGCGCGTCGTGCCGAACAGGAAGTAGCTTTGGTCGCGCGCCGGGTCGGCGCCGCGATGAAGCTCCGGGCCTGCCGCGCCCATCACGCGCCGGACATAGTGGCCGGTGGCCAGGGCCTCGGCGCCCAGTTCGCGGGCGGTCTTCAGCAGGTCGCGGAACTTGACGGTCCGGTTGCAGGCGATGCACGGCACCGGCGTCTCGCCGCGCGCATAGGCATCGGCGAAGGACTCCATCACCTCGGCGCGGAAGCGGCTCTCATAGTCGAGAACGTAATGCGGGATCGACAGGCGTTCGGCGACCTGGCGCGCGTCCTGGATGTCCTGGCCGGCACAGCAGGCCCCTGTTTTCCCCACCGCAACGCCGTGGTCGTAGAGCTGGAGCGTGACGCCCACCACGTCATAGCCTTGCTCCTTGAGGAGCGCGGCCGTCACCGACGAATCGACGCCGCCGGACATGGCGACGACCACGCGGGTGTCCGCGGGCGCCTTGTCGATGCCGAGGGAATTCAGGGAGGACGCATGGGACATGGCGGGGCCTATATAGGCCTCGCCCCCTGCCCCCGCCAGCCGCGGCTAATCGCGGCGGGTGCCGCTGTCGCGCACGACCTTGGCGACGCCGTTGCGGTCGTAGACGATGGAGACCCGGTCGCCCATCTGAACGTCGCCGTCGTCGCGCTGGGCGACCGTCACGCGCTGCCCGTCGTCGCGCTGGACCGTTACCTCAATGCCGCGACGGGGTGCGTTCTGGTCGACCGCGGTCCCGGCAATGCCGCCCGCCACCGCGCCCAGCAGGCCGCCGACCACGGCGCCCCCCGCCGAGTTGGTAATGGCACCGCCGGCCACGGCACCGCCAACCGCGCCCAGGCCGCCGCCGATCAGTGTGCCGTCGTTCACGCCGGAACCCCGGCCTCCGCGAACCTGCACTTCGCGAATGGAGACCACCCGGCCCTGCTCGCCGCGATAGCTCGCGCCCTGCGCGGAGGTGTTGACCACGCCGGGCTGGACCGCGCCGCTGCTGCCGTTACAGGCGCTCAATCCCGTTGCGAGGACGGCTGGAACGATGAGGCTTACACGCCATTTGCCGAACATCTGAAGGGACACCTTTCGCACTCTTCGATCAAAATAAACGTGAGGAGTTCAATCCGGGGCGCGCGTCGTGTCGCGCACGACCCGCGCAACACCGCGGCCATCCTGTACGACCTGTACGCGGTCACCGAGTTGGACGTCCCCGTCATCGCGCTGCGCGACGGTAACGCTCTGCCCGTCGTCACGCTGGACCGTGACCTCGATTCCGCGGCCTCCGCTGCGCTGTCCGTCAGCGATGGTGCCGGCAATCGCGCCACCCACCGTGCCGAGCAGCAGCCCGACCAGGCCGCCGCCCACAGTCTGGCTGGTGATGGCACCGATCGTGGCGCCGACGCCGCCGCCGATGATGCCGCCCATCAGCGCGCCATTGCCTCCACCGGAGCCGCCACCACCACCGGCGAGGCCGACCTCGCGAATGGAGACGACACGGCCGGGACCACCGACAGGCGTGCTGTAGGCGACCTGAGTCGGGGCTCCGGGCGGAGGGACGTTCGACGGACTGCCATAAACCGGCGCACTCGAACTCACGATGCCGGGCTGGACGGCATTCGACGCACAAGCGCCAAGTCCCGCTGCCAACACCAGCGGCAGCAGCAGTGGACGCACTCTCGTCGCGATCATGGGGACACCTCCCGGATCATGATGTGTCGCCCACATATCCGGCCAAATTGCGGCGCGTGGCAAGCGCCGGCGCTAGTCGCGCTCGTCGATCCAGGCGGCCTGGATCGCCTCGAGGATCTTCTCGTTCGAGCGCCCGGCATCGTCCTCGAAATCCGGCAGCTCCATCACCCAGCGATGCAGGTCGGTGAAGCGCAGATTGACGTTATCGACGTCGGGATGGCGCTCCTCGAGCTCGATCGCGATGTCCTGCACGTCGGTCCAGCGCAGCTTGCGGGCCATCGGCCTCTCCTACTTGTCGACCATCATGTTGCGGGTCGCCGCCGGTAGCTTGACCACCAGCCCATCGAGAGCCTCCGCCATGCGGATCTGGCATCCCAGGCGCGACGTGTGCGTGAGACCGAACGCAAGGTCGAGCATGTCTTCCTCGTCGTCGCTGGCGGGCGCGAGCTTCTCGAACCAGACGTTCTCGACAACGACATGGCAGGTCGAACAGGCGAGCGAGCCTTCGCAGGCTCCCTCAATGTCGATGTGGTTGCGGTGAGCGATCTCGAGCACTGAAAGGCCCAAGGGCGCATC
>JBILYJ010000392.1:0-5254 GCA_044377795.1 Reyranella sp.
ATGAGCTCGTCGGCCGGCATGCTGCCGGCCACAAGCCACGAGCCGTCGTCGCGCTCCGTCGCTTTGCGTTCGGCCGGGCCTTCGTCGGTCTGGAAGGCGCCGACGATCGCTTCCAGGATGTCGGCGGTGGTGACGATGCCCAGCAGCTCGCCATACTCGTCCTGCACCAGCACCATGTGGGCGGGAGAATTCTTCAGCGTGTCGAGCACGTCGAACCCGTCCATCGTATCGGGGACGATGGGCGCGGGCCTGACGAGGGCGCGCGGATCGGCGGTGCCGTCGCGGATGAAGGCATCCAGCAGGTCGTTCTTGCGGACGACTCCGGCGGCATGGTTCGCGACGGGGTCCCAGGCCAGCAGGCGGGAGTGGACGCTCGACTGGACGGTCTGCAGCAGCGCCTGCGGCTCGAGCGACAGGTCGACGATGTCGAGGTCGTGTCGCGGCGTCATGATGGCCCGGGCAGGCCGGTCTCCCAGCCGCATGACGGCGCTGATCATGCCGCGTTCGCGCGGCTCGATGGCGCCGGAGGATTCGCCGTCGGCGATCAGCGCCTTGATCTCCTCGGCCGTTACGGGCGAGTCGCCGCTTTGCCGCCCGCCCAGCAGACGGAGGATCGCCTTGCCCGACACGTCGAGCAGCCACACGACCGGGGCGGAGATGCGCGCCAGCATTGCCATGCCGGGCGCCACCGTCGCGGCGACGGCCTCGGCGTTGCGCAGCGCGATCTGCTTCGGCACGAGTTCGCCGACGATCAGCGACAGATAGGTGATGAGGGCGACCACGCCGCCATAGGCCAGCGGTTCGGCGAAGCGCAGGGGCAGGCCCGAGTCGGCCAGCACCGTCGTCAGTCGGCCGCCCAGCGTGGCGCCGGAAAAGGCGCCGGCCAGGATGCCGACCAGGGTGATGCCGATCTGCACCGTGGAGAGAAAGCGGCCCGGGTCGTCGGCCAAGCGCAGCGCCGCGGCGGCGCCGCGCGAGCCGCCCTCGGCCATGGCCTTCAGCCGGCCCCGCCGCGCCGAGACGACGGCCAGTTCCGACATTGCGAGGACGCCGTTGATGAGGATGAGGAAGACGGCGATCAGCAGCTCGATATAGACCATCTCTTCAGTCTATCTGCGATTCGGGTCTGAACGAAGGCGCGCCGATGGCCTTGCGCGCAGCGATCAGCTTTCCCACGCGGCCTGGCAAATCACCCGCGTCGCCAGCTCCTGATCGGCCAGACCCCAGTTCGCGGGTTGGGTGGGAACAGGCCGCACGCCCGCGGCCCATCGACTTGCGGGACGCGCGAAGTTACGCTCCACGGAGGGCGCCAGCACGGACTTGATTTGCCGCTTGGGGTAGTCGAGCGTCATGCGCCCCTGGTGTGCGAGTTCTGCGCCCCCGAGGCGGATCAGAATGTCTTCGAGTTTGCGCTGCCAGGGGCGCCAGACGACGCTGGTCCGGGCATTGTTGAGATGCCCATGTCGCGGTTTGAAGACCTTCGCTCCCCCCAACCATCGGCCCTGTCGCACGCCCAACGCCGCGGCCGCGTGCATGATGAGCGAATCGCCATCGAGACTGAAGACCAGGTCGTCCGCGGGATGACCGTGGAGCCTGTGCCACCAGCGCGACGACATGAGCAGGAAATCGCCACTCGCGTTGGTATGCAGGTCTCTCACCCGCCAATGGGCCTCCTGCTGGAGGAAATCAAGACGCTCGGTCGGTAGCGTTTCCAGGGCGGCCAGGAAGGCGCTGCCGTCCACGCGCCACAGCTCGGGCGGCACGACGACATCGTACCGATCGACGCGGTAAAGAGTGTCGGGATCGAGATCGCGTCGGGCCATCCGGTCGATCGTCTCCTGCGAAAGGTAAGTGTCGCTCGCCTTGGGGGTGACGTAGGTGCCACGGGCGCGGCGAAGTCCGACGTTGATGGCCTCACCGTTGTGCATGCCGTGCCTGTCCGCCCCCTTGAAGACGGCATGGTAGCGTGGGTCGCTCACCACGCCGCGTATGGCGACATGAGGCGAGTTGGCTGGCAACTCGAGGACGTCCACGAGAAGAGGCCGGCCGGGGGCCGGATTCCATTCCGATATGACGATCTCGGCATCGAGCGCCGCAGCCTCCAGTTGCCGCACGAGGCACACCAGCGCCTGCGTCATTCGCTCCGTATAGGAGTCGGTATATCCGTCGTTGCGGCCCCAGGTGACGAAGCTGACATAGGGATGACGTTGCGGCTCTGACATCTGCGCGTCGCGAACTCTGGACTATGGGCAGGGTGCGAGGTGCGGCCGGAACGACCGGTCGCTTCTCTCTCAGGACACCATGCCCGATGACTACACAATGGCCGTTGCAGGTTTCCTGGCACGCAAGACCACGATCGGCGGGGAACATCGTCTCCGGCAGCTTGCGGGTCAACAGTTTACCTGCGCGCGATGCGGAGCGGATGCGTCGTTCCACCCCAGAGAGTTGAAGCGAACAGAACGGCGATTTCGTGTATTTTCATGCCATGACCAAATTGCATGACATGACCGCCGGTGAGTTGCTCGCCGCCTACAAATCCAAGGCGCTGTCGCCCGTCGAGGCCACCGACGCCGTGATCGCCCGCATCGAGGCCTGGGAGCCGAAGCTTAAGGCGCTGTATGCCCCCGATTTCGAGGGCGCGCGCAAAGCCGCCAAGGCGTCCGAGGGGCGCTGGCAGAAGGGCACGCCTCAGGGTGCGCTCGACGGCGTTCCCATCACCATCAAGGAAAACATCGCCACCACGGGCGTCCCGGTGCCGCTCGGCACGGCGGCGACCGAACTGGTGCCCGCCGCCGCCGACGCGCCCGCCTCGGCGCGCGTGCGCGAGGCGGGGGCGATCATCCTCTCCAAGACGACGATGCCCGACTACGGCATGCTCTCCTCGGGCCGCAGCTCGTTCCATCCGCTGACACGCAACCCGTGGAATCTCGCCTGGAATCCCGGCGGCTCCAGCGCCGGCGCCGGGGCTGCCGCCGCGGCAGGCTACGGCCCGCTGCATCTTGGCACCGACATCGGCGGCTCCGTCCGCCTGCCGGCGAGCTGGAACGGCATCTTCACCCTGAAGCCCAGCCTCGGACGCGTGCCCGTCGATCCGCCCTTCTTCGGCCGCGCCATCGGGCCGATGACGCGCAGCGTTGCGGATTCGGCGCTGCTGATGGCCGAGCTGTCGAAGCCCGACGTGCGCGACCACATGAACCTGCCGCCCGCCGACATCGACTGGGCCGCCGGGCCGCTATCGCCCAAGGGGCTGAAGATCGGCCTGCATCTCGACGCCGGCTCCGGCCTGCCGGTCGATCCCGAGGTCAAGGAGGCGATCGAGGCCGCCGCCAGACTGTTCGCCGACGCGGGCGCTCATATCGAGCCGGTCGCGCCGTTCCTGTCGCCGGAGATGCTGCATCTCCAGGATCTGTTCTGGCGGGTGCGCAGCTGGGTCGATTTCTCCGCGCTCTCTCATGCGAAGCAGGCGAAGGTGCTGCCCTTCATCGCCGACTGGTGCCGCGGCGGCGCCGACGTCTCGGGCGCCCAGGTGATCCGCGGCGTGAACAACTACATGGCGATCCGCGCTGCCACGACGCGTGCAACGCAACCCTTCGACTTCGTCCTGTCGCCGGTCTCGCCGGTACCAACCTATCGCGCCGAGTGGGAGACGCCGACCAACGACGTGAACCGCCCGCTGGAGCACATCTCCTTCACCATGCCCTACAACATGAGCGAACAGCCGGCCGCCTCGATCAACTGCGCCTACACCAAGGAAGGCAAGCCGATCGGCCTCCAGATCTCGGGCCGCCGCTTCGACGATTCCGGCGTGATGCGCCTGTCGCGCTGGTTCGAGACCGTGCGCGGCGAGCAGAAGAAGTGGCCGGAGCCGCCGACGGCATGAGCCGCCGTCATAACAACAACCTCACCCTGAGGAGCGGCCGCAGGCCGCGTCTCGAAGGGTGGACACGAGCACCGCGTCTGTTGCCCATCCTTCGAGACGCACCGCTTCGCGCTGCTCCTCAGGATGAGGGCGGAGGTGGTTCGCCGTGAAGCAGAACCCCCTCGGCATCCTGATGCTCGATACGCGGTTTCCGCGGATCGTGGGGGATGTCGGGAATGCGGCGTCGTACGACTTCCCGGTGATCTTCCGGAAGATGGAAGGCATAGGGTCTTCGGATGCCGTGGCGGCGCATCCCGACCGGCCGCGCGTGCTGGCGGCGCTGAAGGCGAATGCCGAGGCGCTGGCAGCGGAGGGCGCGGTCGGGCTCGGCACGAGCTGCGGGTTCCTGGCGCTTTATCAGGACGATCTTGCGGCGGTGTCGCCGGTCCCGGTGGCGACCTCGGCGCTGCTCCATATCCGCAAGCTCGCGCTGCGCCGGGTCGGTGTCATCACCGCTTCGGCGAAGAACCTGACGCCGGCGCATCTTGCGGCGGTCGGCGCGCCCGGCGACACGCCGGTGGTCGGATTGCCCGAGGACAGTTCATTTGCGGCCACGTTCCTGCGCAACGGGCTGACCCTCGATCGCGAAGCGGTCGAGCGCGAGGTCGTCGCGGCCGGTGTCGAGCTGGTGGCGAAGCATCCGGCGGTCGACACGGTGGTGCTCGAATGCACCAACCTGCCGCCTTACAGACGGGCGCTTGAGAAGGCGCTCGGCCTGCCGGTCCTCGACGTGCTCGACCTGCTGAAGGACTTTCGCGCCGAGCTCACCGGGGCAGCAAGCGGCGGTAGAGCGGCTGCAGCAGCGCCGGGATGATGTAGATCGGAAACTGCACGGCGGCGATGAACAGGAAGATGTCGGGATCGGCCGTCGCCGGCAGGACCGCCATGAGCAGCGCGTTGTGCCGTCCGCCCGAGCAGTAGCCCACGGTGAGCGCGCTGCGCCGGTCGAGGAACGCCCAGGTTGCGATCACCATCACCAGATTGCACAGGAGCATCCCCGCGAAGGACCCGGCGATGAAGCCTCCGAGCTTTGCCGGTTCGGTGATCGCACGGGCCACCACGCCATCCATCAGGGGAATGGCGAAGACCATGAGCACCACGACCGAGACGCCATCGAGGGTCGGGCCGGACTCGACGAGGCGGGGCCCCAGCCAGCGGCGGATGACGAGCGCGCCGGCCAGCGCCAGGGCGACGATCATCGCCAGCCTCATGCTGAGGTCGAACAGGCCGATCTTGAGGTCGAAGCCGAGCAGCCACAGCGCCAGCGGCGGCAGGGTGAAGGGCACCAGGAAATTGGTGAACAGCGAGAGCAGCAGCGCGAGGGAGGAATCGAGG